>DAISZW010000064.1:0-16804 GCA_036824595.1 Ignavibacteriaceae bacterium | reverse complement strand
TTAGCCTGCATTGCGTTATAACCTGCACCAAGCGGATCGGCTGAAGGATCCATAAAGCTGATTATCCTCTTTTGCTGATGAGGACTTAATGCATTATATACATAATCAGTAAAGAAACCGGCTCCTAAATTTAATCCGAACACCGAGAGCCCGACAAAAATATCTTTTTTTAATAAATATATCCCCATGGCTACAAAAATCAGGGAAATGATGAATGGTACAGTTCCAAACAAAGAAGCAAATGCAACAATGCCGGGAGATAAAACTACAAACAAGCTGAAAAGGCTAATTCCCTTCCAAAATATCAGCCCGATAATTACTGCAATAATTATTAATGCTGTACCCAAGTCAGGCTGAAGCAGAATTAAAATTACGGGTATAAATCCTATCGCAAGGCATATCACAATATCAAATAATGAATCTATATCGGTATTCCTGCGGCTCAGGAAAGTCGCCATGGCAAGGACAATCCCGATTTTGGCAAATTCGGAAGGCTGAAAACCGATTCCGCCTAAATCGAGCCAGCTTCTGGAACCGGAAATTCTCCTCCCCATAACTATTACTAAAATCAATAAAAATAAGGAAATCAGATAAGCAGGGACTGCAATTGTTCTAAACGTATTTGTAGGCAGTGAATACAAAATGAAGAAAATGATAATTGATGCAATTGCCCAAATAAGCTGTCTTTCAAAATTTCCGTGTGCGGTAGGATGATTCACTGTTGAGCTATAAATAGCAGCTAATCCTATGCAAATAAGAAATACAACCGGGAGGAACAGACCCAGATCAAATTTATCTCTTAATTTATAATCAATTCGCAATGGAAGCTCCTATTATCTTGTCCTGTATTTTAGGCATTATTTCCTCTTTCTCTTTTTTAATTTTATCTTTCAGGAGAAATGCCTCGATCATCTTTTTTACAATCGGTGCAGCATGAGTCGCCCCAAACCCGGCATTTTCAACAACAACAGCAATTGCAATCTGAGGATTTTCAAAAGGAGCGAACCCAATAAAAAAAGCATGGTCCTTGTTGGGCGGATTTTGAGCCGTACCGGTTTTCCCGGCTATATTAAATTCTTTCATTCTTATATGAGTTGCAGTTCCGGCTCCGTTTACAACAAGGAACATCCCTTCCTTCACAATATCAAAAACTTTTTTATCGACATTAACATTAATTTCAGGATACTTTATCGGAACAATTTCCGAAATCCTGTCATCCCAATATCCTTTGACTAAATGAGGCTGGTAAGTTTTTCCGTCATTAGAAATCAATGCAACATATTGAGCTAACTGAACAGGTGTAACGCTGACTTCTCCCTGTCCGATTCCTAAACTTGCCATTATGCTGCGAGGCCATTTGGGACCATAGATTTTTTCATAATATTTAGAGTCAGGCATAAAGCCGGCAACCTCTTCATCAATATCAATCTCGGTTTTTTTAGAAAATCCAAATCGTTTCGAATACTCCGACCAGTTATCCAATCCTATTTTGTAAATAAGACTATAGAAAAAAGTATTGCATGATTTTTCGATTGCATGAATTACATTAATCGAACCGTGTGCCCCATGACATTTAAAAAACCTCCCGAATGTAAATCCTCCGCCACAGTAATATGTATTTGAGGTATTAATTAATCCCATATCTAGGGCAGCAATAGCGCTGAGTAATTTAAATGTTGATCCCGGAGGTTTCAATGACATTGTCGCTCTATTGAACAACGGTTTATCAGGATCGTCATAAAGCTGCTTTAAGTATTCTCTTGAAGTGACATACGAAAACTGATTAAGGTCGTATTGCGGAGAACTCAGCAGTGCCAATACTTCACCGGTTTTAGGTTCAATAGCAACGGCAGCGCCTCTTTTCCCTATAAATTCCTTTTCAGCCGCTCTTTGAACATCGGCATCGATGGAAAGGATCAGATCGTGCCCTTTAATGGAAGGGACGTCGGCTGTTCCGTCTTTAAATTTACCTATCTCTTTCCTTTTCGAATCAACTAAAACATAGCTAAATCCCTTTACACCGCGGAGAATTTTTTCATATGTTTTCTCAATTCCGGTATGGCCGACATAATCGCCGGGTTCATAATAATCATTTTCTTTTTCAAGCTGGGAAGGCGAAATTTCCTTAGCATAGCCGAAAAAATGTGAACCCATAATTCCGGCAGGATAGCCTCTCTGCATTTCTACAATATAGTCAACTCCCGGCAGATGCTCCGAATTTTCTTCAAGCCAGCTGACTACCTTAAAATCGATCCCCCTTCTAATTCTTATGGGAACATATTTGGAATAAATTCTGTTATTATATAAAATTTTCCTTATATAACCGGGACTTACATCGAGAACTGTTTCAAGTATTTTGTTCAGCTTTTCATCATAGTAGGCGGGAGTAATTCTGAGAGTGTATGCAGGAATATTATTAACAATGACTTTCATATTCCTATCATAAAAAACACCGCGGAGAGGTATCTGCTCGATCGGTTTAATACTGTTCTCGGCAGCCTTTTCATCAAACTGCCTGTGCTGTAATATCTGCATCTGAAACAACCTGAAAAGAAAAACAGAAAAGCAGCCGATGATAATAAAATATACTATTGTTTTTCTTGTTTGGGATGCAAAATTTTCAGATCTCATACATGAATCCTGAGCTTAGCCGAAACTTTTCCTTGGATTAAAAATAATTACCATAGTGCTGATTACAGCAGTATAAATGCCGGGAAATAATCCCTGTTCGAAGAAACCTATAACAATATTTCTGCTTAAATCAATTGTTGAGAAAAAAGAGAATACAAATGAATCTATTGTTGCACATAAAAGAATAATTAAAGAGAAAATGTAAGAACTGAGATAATAATCTCTTTTATTCTCGTTTGAAAAATAGCCGGCAATAAAACCTGCTAATGTTTTAGAAAACATAACACTGCCAAGCAAACTACCGGTTATAAGATCAAAAAAAAAGCCATAAACAAAACCTAAAGCTGTGCCGAAAACCTGGCCGTACAGAATTGCGTAGTAAACAAGCAGAATTAAAATCAAGTCCGGAACTATTCCGTTAATCTCCACAAGGGGTACAATAGTAGTTTGGATAACTAACAGCGGGAAGAAAAGCAGCAGTGAGATTATATAACCGGTTCTCATTCTATTCCCGGTTATAAAAATTTAATTCCAGATCGTTCTTTTGTTTGCTTTGAACTATCCCAACGACAAATACATATTCTATGCTTGCAAAATCTACAAAAGGTTTTACCCTAACCTGATTAAAAATTCCGGTTTCGATATTGCTAACACCGGTAATGATTCCAACCGGTATTGGTACGGAGACAATTGAGCTTAAATCGGAAGTTACCACTCTATCGCCCGGTTCAACATCATAAGTCTTAGGAACATCAATTACAACCAATTCTTCCCCGTTCCATTTCATAATTCCGTCAATTCTGCTTCTTTCATCTTTTACCGTCAGCTTCAGATCAAAATTTTTCAATGTTCGTATAATAGCAAAATCTTCAGATGTCGAATAAACAATCCCTGCAAGCCCCTGATCCGTAATTACAGGCATACCGGGCCGCACCTTGTCTCTGCTGCCGGCGCTTATTGTAATTGTTTCCTGTGATTTTGTTAAAGCTTTTGAAACTACCGATGCGGGTATCAAAGGGTAATCCAGAGAATCCTTTAATTCTATCAGTTTCTTTAAATTTTCATTTATCACGCCGTATTCTCTAAGGCGATTTATCTGAATCATTAGTTCTGCATTTACTCTGCGGAGACGGTTATTTTCACTTTTAATTTTTGAAATATCAATGACATCGGAAACAATTGTTGTAATCACCGCAAAGCTTCCGAATGCAACCGATCTTACTTTTTTTACTGCAGGTTTTTGATTAAGCGAAAGGATTACCAGGCTGGTGATCAAAAGGATAACAAGGATAATATATTCTTTAAAACTTTCCCAAAACTTTGATAATAATCTGAACATTAATATCTTCTATTACGGATTAAAACCTTAGAATAGTGATTTAAATTTTCAATTACTTTCCCTGCACCGCGCACCACTGCAGTTAATGGATCTTCGGAAACATGCACCGGAAGATTTGTTTCCATTCGTATTCTTTCGTCGAGTCCTTTTAACAGTGCACCTCCGCCGCTGAGTAAAACACCGCGGTCCAGAATATCGGCTGAGAGTTCCGGGGGAGTTCTTTCAAGCGACTGCTTAACCGCATCAACAATCTGCACTATTGATTCGTTCAGCGCTTCACGGATTTCAACAGAGCTTACTTCGGTAGTTTTTGGTACGCCGCCCACCAGGTCTCTTCCTTTAACCTGGATTGTAATCTCTTCTTTAAGCGGAACAGCTGACCCGACTTCGCATTTTATTGCTTCCCCTGTTCTTTCGCCGATCAAAATATTGTGATTCTTTTTAAAGAACTGCATTATAGCATAATTCATCTCATCGCCGGCGATACGGATAGATTCTTCATTAACAATACCTGCAAGAGCAATTACAGCAATTTCCGTAGTGCCGCCGCCTATATCAATAATCATATTACCTACAGGCGCTTCAACGTCGATTCCGATTCCGATTGCAGCAGCCATAGGTTCTGCAATTAAATGAACTTCTTTAGCGCCCGCATGCTCCGCACTGTCTCTAACAGCTCGTTTTTCTACTTCAGTAACACCGCTGGGAACGGCAACCACGACTCTTCTGCTTGCAAACTTACCGGCACGAACTTTTTTTATAAAGGCCCTGATCATTCCCTCGGCAATCTCAAAATCCGCTATAACGCCGTCACGCATCGGTCTGCTTACGCGGATCTCCTTGTGCTCCCTGCCCTGCATTTCCTTTGCTTTATTGCCTAATGCGATTATCTTTTTTGTATTCTTATCAAAAGCAACAATTGAAGGTTCATTCAGAACAATCCCTTTTCCTTTAACATATATAAGGGTATTCGCAGTTCCCAAATCAATCGCAATATCAGCTGAAAAGAAATCGAAAATTCCCATAATTCCTCTTAATGTTTAAAATGTCTTATTCCGGTAAATACCATCGATATGCCATGCTCATTAGCTGTCTTAATAACTTCATTGTCTCTTATAGATCCCCCGGGCTGAATAACCGCAGTTGCTCCGCAATTAATAATCTCGGTTAAAGCATCTGGGAACGGGAAAAATGCATCGGAAGCAGCTACCGAATTTTTTAAATCCAATCCATTCTGTTTTGCTTTTATAGAAGCGATTTTCACAGAATCTATTCTAGACATCTGGCCTGCTCCGACCCCAAGCGTAGTTTTATCCTTTGCAAAAACAATTGCATTGGATTTTACTTCTTTAGCGACTGCCCATGCAAAATAAAGATCTTCCAGCTCATCCTGCGTCGGTTTCTTTTCCGTAACCACTTTTAAAGTATCTTTGAAGAGAGTAATGCCGTCGGTATCCTGTACAATAACTCCACCTGGAATATTTCTAAAGTTCATTTTATTATCCCTGATAGACTTAAGCTGTATTAGCAGCCTTCTATCCTTCCTTTTCATAAGAATATTAACCGCCTCATCGGTAAAACCGGGGGCCGAAACAACTTCTAGAAAGATTTCATTAAGCTTCTGAGCGACTTTTCCATCAATAGGAGATGAAAAGCTGACAATACCGCCGTACGCAGAAACCGGATCGCATTTAAGAGCCTTTGTATAAGCTTCCAAAGAATTTCCTGCAGTGGCGGCACCTGCAGGATTATTATGTTTTATTATGGTACAAGAATTATTCCCTAATTGTTCAACTAGTTGAACTGCGGAAATTAAGTCTAAAATGTTATTGTAAGAAAGTTCTTTACCATGAAATATATTAAAGTAACTGTAAAAATTACCGTAAATTACAGCATTCTGATGAGGATTTTCCCCGTAACGCAGAGATTTTCCCTTCTTATAAGCAAGCCTTAAATAATCCGATGAATATGAAAATTTATTTTCAAAAAAGTCCGCTATATGGGCATCATAAAAGGCAGTGTGGGCAAAGGCTTCCGCCGCAAGTTTTTTCCTTGTTTCGATGCCGATGCTTCCTTTATTTAGTTCTTCAATAAATGAATCATACTGGTCGGGGTTTGTCAGTATCGAAACGCATTTATAATTTTTAGCGGATGCCCGAATCAAGCTGGGTCCGCCGATATCTATATTTTCAACTATTGTATCCAGACCGGAATCAGGGTTCTCAGCCGTTTTTATGAAAGGATATAAATTCACGCATACCAAATCAATGGGTACAATTTTATTTTCTTCAGCCTCTTTAATATCGTTTTCATTATCTCTGCGGAAAAGAATACCGCCGAAAATTTTAGGATGAAGTGTTTTTACCCTTCCGTCAAAGATTTCAGGAAAACCGGTGATGCTGCTGATGTTTACCACCTTAATCCCTGATGAAGAAAGCGCTTTAGCCGTATTTCCTGTTGCAATTATTTCGTAGTCATGATCCGCCAATGATTTTGCAAGTTCAACTATTTTTGATTTATCGGATACACTAATTAGGGCTAATTTTTTCAAATGAAATTACTCCATGAAATGAATCTATCCTGGTGACGATTAACTTTTTTCTAAACTTATATAATAACGACACGGCAATTTGTTTAATTGATCAAATCATTTTATAAATTATTTAAAACAAGCTATAAAACGACTACCCTCTTTCCTTCAATAGTAATTTTTCCTTCGGCAAATTTTTTAATTACAAAGGGAAGAATTTCATGCTCTAATTTTAAGACTCTTTCTGCAATTTCTTCAGGCGAACTAACATCGGAAATATCAACGCATTTTTGAGCGATTATCTTCCCCGTATCGAATGTTTCATCAACAAAATGGACCGTAGGACCTGATACTTTAGCCGAAGAATCAAAAACTGCTTTGTGCACACTCAAACCATACATTCCTTTACCGCCGAAAGAAGGTAAGAGAGCAGGGTGAATATTAATTATTCTAAATTTATACTGATTAATTATATAATCGGGGATTAATTTTAAAAATCCCGCCAGCACAATTAATTCAACATTAAATTGAATCAGTAAAGTGGAAAGTTCACTAAAGCTTATTCCTGTTTCCTTATCTTGTTTAGGCGAATTCCCGCTCCGCGGGCTTCCAATACTGTAGGTTGGTATAGAATGGCTTCGAGCTATTTTAAAAGCCGGACAGTCTGTTTTATCACTGATTACAGCTTTTATTTCAATAAGATTCCTGAGCTCATCGGAATTAATTATAGCTTGAAGATTTGAACCTCTGCCGGAAACGAATACAGCTATTTTCAAGTTAGTTTATTTAAAAATCCACCAAAATTAGTTAAATGATAAAATATTGTCAATGAATTGGTTATTGTTTAAAAAATAATATTTTAGTTTGAAGGCTTGGAAAGAAGTATTAAATTAAAGCAGTAATTTATTTACAGGCTGCAACTTCAAGGCTGATAAGATTAGCACAGTCAACCGCCGTCAAGGTATAGTAATACTATTTTCTAAAGAATAAAGCATATTTTTCAGTTTGTTTTGGTAATCGAAATCGGTATAATCATCCGCCTCTTCAATTAGATTCTTCGCTGCCAGGTCATTTCCTAATTTGTGATTAACACGCGCGGCAAAATAATCGGCAAAAGGCCTAATCCATTTTTCACTGCCGCAGTTTAATTCCCGGACTGCTTCGGCAAATTCCAAAGATTCATTATAGTTCCCTAAATAGAATTCAGTTTCGCTTAAATATAACGCAGCTTCGGCTTTCGGCGGTCCGTTTTTTTCGCTGTTGAATAATGCGAATAATGAATCATAAGCAGCGCTGTACTTGCCGTTATCGATAAAGTTTGCACCGGTAATAAGATGAACTTCATTCTGATCTAAAGATCTTGAACTATAAATTTCTCCTTTTCTCCGCGCAAATATATCATCCTCAATATCCATATTACCTTTGTTTGTAAACTTAAAATACCTGACCGCATTTTCCCTTTCACCGGTCAGTTCAAAACATAAACCAAGCCTTAAGAAGGCAATACCTTTATAATCATTTTCTCCGCCGCTCTCAATAAATTTCCGGTAATAATATTTGGCAGAATCAAACATGTTTCTTCTGTAAAATATATCCCCCATCAAAAAATTCGAAAGAGAAATAAGCTGCTTGAATTTTTCACTATTTGCAGTTGTGCTTGTATCATCTGCCGAACCATTTTGAATAATCTTTAACAGTCCTTTTTCCGCATCATCAAGATTCCTTTTTTTAATTTCAAGCACGGAATAAGAATAATTAAATAAAATATTCCCGGGATATTTTGATACCAGCTTTTTTAAAAATACCGATGCGGAATCGTATTCGAATAGTATTTCCGAATATATTTGAGACAGGTAATAGTGAGCCTCTACTTTTGAAATGCTACCTTTGGAGGCAGCGGTTTTAATATATTTTATTCCTGTATTCCTGTCTCCCGAAAACCCGGCGAGGTTCAATGCCCACTTAAATGCGGAAGGAATTTGTCCGATTGCAAAATTATATAGACCTAAACCGAGGTATGCATCGTAGAACCTTGGATTTAATTGTATCAAATCGGTTAAATAAGACTCCGACTTTTTACTAGCCCACGCAGCATCCAGATAGTTGCCGGCTTTAGCAAATGCAATGGCGCGGTATGAATAAGTATTCCCCAAAGTGTACAAAATATTTTCATTACTGCTGTTCTCATCCAAAATTGCTTTTGCTTTATCTATCGAAAGGTCGGAGTAATAAACAAAATCATCAAAATCCTGTTCATTTGTATTGCTTAAGTAGTACCATAAATATGTGCCGGATAAATAGTGGTAACCCCTCGGATCCTCCGGATATTTTTTAATTATGCCCTGAAAGATTTCCTTAGCTTCTTCAAAATTGAAATTATAATTGTATTCGAGTCCTTTTGCTACCAGCTTTTCAAGCTGCTCCTGGGAAAAAATAACGGATGCCGATGTAAATATTATTAAATACAGATAAACAGCAGAGAAAAATATTTTGAATTTCATAAGTAATAAATTTTATTAACAAGAAAAAACATCAATGAATAAAAGGCTTTAACGGCAGGGTCATATGCCAACCCCATACCAACCTACAAGGGATAGAATGCTATTCAGTTTTTGAAAACCTGCATGAAATTACTTAGTCTTTAACAATGAGTCAAACCGAAGAAGTCGATATTTCTTTTTCTTCAGCATACTTAAGCGAAGCCTTAACAAATTCTCTAAATAAAGGATGAGATTTTGTGGCGCGGGATTTTAATTCGGGATGAAATTGACAGCCGATGAACCATGGATGTTCCGGCAGCTCCATAATTTCCACCAGTTCCCTATCCGGAGAAAGCCCCGAGAAACGCATTCCATGCTCCAAAAGAATTTTTCTGTATTTATTATTAACTTCAAACCGGTGTCTGTGTCTTTCCGAAATAAAACTACTTTTATAGGCTTTATAGGCATTAGAACCTTCTTCAATAGTGCACGGATAAGCACCCAGCCTCATTGTTGCGCCCATATTTTTTACATTTTTCTGATCAGGCATTAAATCAATTACACTGTAGTTATTCTTCTTAAATTCAAAACTGTTTGCTTTGGCAATCCCGCATACATTTCTAGCAAACTCAATTATGGCGCACTGCATGCCCAAACAAATTCCGAAAAACGGAATATTATTTTCCCTAACATATTTAATTGCTTTAATTTTTCCTTCAATTCCTCTTTCGCCAAATCCGGGTGCAACTAAGATCCCGCTTAATCCTTTAATAAGTTTTTCCGGTTCCTCAAACTCAAAATCTTCTGCTCTTAAATTCCGTACTATTACTCTTGTATTATTTTCAGCGCCGGCATGAACGAAAGCTTCCATAATACTTTTATAAGCATCAAGATGCTCGGTATATTTGCCGATTAATCCGATCTCGATAGTTGCTCCAGGATTTTTAATACTTGCAACGAGATTTTCCCAGTCATCGAGTTTAATTTTCCGGTCAGGAAGGTTGAGCCTTTCAACAACCAGCTGGTCAAATTTCTCTTTATACAGAACTAAAGGTACTTCGTAAATGGAAGAACAATCGTATGCCGAAATAACCGATTTGGAATCGACATTGCAGAAAAGAGCAATTTTATCTCTTATATCTTTGGCAAGCTTCTTTTCGGAACGGCAGATGAGAAGATCGGGCTGAATTCCGAGCTCGAGCAGGTTTTTTACACTATGCTGGGTCGGTTTTGTTTTCACTTCACCCGCAGCAGGAATATAAGGAACGAAAGTAACATGAATGCTTAGAGTATTTTTCCGTCCGAACTGAAGCATCAATTGGCGTATAGCTTCTATAAAAGGTAGAGATTCAATATCTCCTACCGTACCGCCTATCTCACTGATTATAATATCGTATTCATCAAGATCAGCAAGCTTGGTCATTCTCTGTTTTATTTCGTCGGTTATATGAGGAATAACCTGGACAGTTGCGCCCAGATAATCCCCTCTTCTTTCTTTGGTAATTACTTCGTTATAAACCTGACCGGTTGTAGTATTATTCGCCTTCGACATATTTACATCGAGGAACCGTTCGTAATGTCCTAAATCCAGATCTGTTTCCGCCCCGTCATCGGTTACATATACTTCACCATGCTGGAAGGGATTCATTGTACCGGGATCTACATTTATATATGGATCGAATTTCTGGATGGTAACTTTGAAACCGCGCTGTTTTAATAGGAGACCGAGTGAGGAGGCAGTGATTCCTTTTCCCAAGGAGGAAACAACACCGCCGGTAACGAAAATAAATTTAACCTTTTTCCCTGAAGCCATTCTCTCTTTTTTTGTATTGCAATATAGAATAACTGTAAATTAAAAACAAAAAAATAATTTTTATTTAAACCTTAATTGCCGGAGTTAAAATGAAATACTATTTTAACCTTTTTATCCTCTTATTATTATTCCTTTTATTTGTGCAAACTAATGCACAAAATTCCAAACCGGAAGTAAAACATCCGGGAGGAAATTATGTTTTGATCAACGGATCGAAAATCTGGTATGAAATTGAAGGAAACGGCGATCCAATTCTGCTTATTCCTGGAGGCCCGGGGAATTCACATACTTATTTCCATCCCTGGTTTTCAGATTTAGCAAAAAATTATAAGATAATATATTTTGATGCTTTCGGAAGAGGCAAATCGGATAGGGCAAAAGATTCGACGGAATATACATTCATTAGAGACGTTGAAGATATAGAACTTCTGCGCAAGGAACTTGGATTTGAAAAATGGATAATCATCGGGCATTCTTACGGAGGAATGGTTGCTCAGGGATATGCTTTGAAATATCAGGGCTCCATAAAAAAGCTGGTACTTTCAAATTCTTTGTACAGCGGTGAAATGTGGCAGGCCAATAACGACAACTGCAATTATGAACTCAGGAACCAATATCCTGAAATTTGGGAAAAATTAATGAAATTAAGAGATGCCGGCTACCATTCAAGTTCAATAGAACATCAGAATGCTTATGCTTTGCCTTCCGGACTTCTTTACTATTACGATGCTTCCAATGCTTCCAAAGCAACAACCGATTCTTTGATAATAAATACAACGGTTTATTATACACTCGTCGGCCACGACGGGGATTTTATAATCGGAGGAGATGTTGCCAGGCTTGATTTCAGGACTCAATTGAAAAATATAAAAATCCCGATGCTTATAATTGAAGGAAGATACGACAGAGTTGCTCTTCCAAGATTTTCAATTAAATTTAAAGATTATGCGCCTCATGCGGAATTTGTAATGTTCGAAAAAAGCGGCCACCATCCTTATTTGGAAGAGAGGGAGAAATATTTTGAGCTGCTTAAAAAATTTCTTTCGGAAAAATAATCGATGGTTGAAAAAAGCTTAACCCGAGAAATTAATTATTTTTTTTATTTCTTCGGTAGTTATTGATTTCGGCCTTAAAAGAGGATTCATCATTGCTCTATTGATAACGCCCTGTGCTGTTATCCCGAGGCTTCTGGAAACAGCAAAGAGCACTGTGTAGTAAGAAAATTCTTTTAAGCCGTAATGATATAAAACCGATCCTGAAATTGCATCAACATTAGGCCACGGGTTTTTTATTTTTTTTATTTTTTTCAGCTGTTCAGGAACTACTTCAAATAAATTTACAACAGTAAGAAATAACGGATCATCCGGAAAATATTTTTTCCCGAAGTCCATGAAACCTTCAAACCGCGGATCGGTAATGCGGAGTACTGCATGACCGTATCCCGGAATTACTCTTCCTGCATTTAAAGTTTCCCAAATATAATTTTCAAGCTGCTGTTTTGAAGGAACCCCGTCAAATCTTTTCATTAATTCCAGGACCCATCTAGTGCTTTCCTGATTAGCCAGTCCGTGAAGCGGTCCGGCCAAACCGTTGAAACCTCCGGAAATGGAATAATAGAGATCGGATAATGCAGAATTTATTGTCTGCGCAGTAAATGCACTTACATTTCCTCCCTCATGATCGCAATGAGCAATTAAATACATTTTCATCAGCTCATTAAACTGCTCAACGGTTTTATTTCCATCGGAGAAAAGACCGAGCATGCGTGCAAAATCCTCTGCGAAGTCTATTTTCTTATCAGGTTCAATAACATTTCCGTCTTTAAATTTTATCCGGTAAATGCCGGCTGCAATTGCAGGAATTCTTGCAACAATATTTAAGGCATCTTCCAAAGTAGGCTTCCAATAATCTTCTTTCCGGATTCCTTTCTCATACTCACTAAAAAATTTGGATTCACTCTGCATCGCAACAACTGCAGTACTTAACATTGTCATCGGATGGGAATCTTTAGGCATATTTTTAAGGATTTTCCAAACGTAAGAAGGAATTTCTCTTCTTTTTTTCAATTCATTTTCCATCTCATGTAGTTCGTTTTTATCCGGAAGATCCCCTGTAAGTAAAAGGAAGTATATCTCTTCAGGACTTTTACCAAAGAGCTTTTTCAGCGGGGTTCCTCTGATAATTAAACCTTTATCTCTGGGAACTCTTGAGGTGTCACAGATCAAGGAAATTACGTCCCGCATTCCGCTATATGCCTGGCTGACAGCTACTTCAGATAAAGGTTTATCTCCTCCACTTTCAATGATTTTCTTTACTTCTTCTCTCCATGCACTAATTTTTGATTCCAGTTTTTTGATAAGTAATGACATATTCAATTAAATTTATTATTATTTAAAAATTAAAGAAAAATATTAAATTTGATAAAATTATTATTTTGATTTTAGGACTAAAATCCGCAGACATCACTTGATAATCCGAAACGTATATCGGGGCTCTTTGGTTGATTAATCACAAAAATTGAGAATCCAACATAGCCTATTTTACATTACAATTCAATAAATATCATTAAACAGAATTTGCTGAATAAAGCGAATATATTCATGTCACAATCAGAACTGTATATCTTGATTAAAATAATTTTTACAAATAATGGTTGAACCATGGGATTATTTTCGGATTTAAAGAATTCGGCCGTATCGGCAGTCGCAAAGAAATTTATTGCAGATTATCTGAAGAAATATGGCGAACTCCAGGAACTGAGAATTGAGCCGGGAGTAAAACAAATCAAGCTTAAATTTTTATTGAGGGGAGAAATTGATCCGGTATCTATTTTCATAAAAGACTACAGCATTATAAAAAATAACGGAAAAACTTTTATAAAAATCGGCTACGGTGATTCGAATAAAGAATGGCTTACACGGCTTATACAGGATTTTGTGGTAGAAAAAAGTCTAGAAGTGCCGGATCAATATTATAGTTATATTAAACTGCTGCTTTAATTTTATTGTCTAATGATTTAACCATACGCGGCAGAATTAAAAAGATCATTAACCAGAATATTACCCGGAATTCTTTTGAATTATAAGAATCTTTTTTTTCCAATCTTTACCATTTCGATATTCCTGGTTATTTTTGATAATATTCAGGCACAGGATACCACGGGAAGCCTCGCTTTCAAAAAGAATAGACCTGTCCGGAGATCAGCATTATTTTACCAGCCCGACTTATCATACCAGCTCTGGAAACAGCTTACATTAACTAGAGAAGCCAACGGCGGAAATCCGTTTGCCGAACATGAACTCGGCCTGCGCTACCTTCTTGGCGAAGGAATGGTAGCAGACACGGTAAAAGGAGCTTACTGGATAAAACGGGCGGCTGAAAAAGATTTAACCGCAGCCTGCTTCAACTACGGCATTCTTCTGATTAATGGATGGGGCGTGGAATGGAATCCTTACCAGGCGTTTCAGTTTTTTCTTAAAGCTGCAAAAGATTCTATGCCTCAAGCAGAGCATGTAGTGGGATTATTTTTCACCGAAGATCTTTTGTTCGACAGGAATTGGGATGAAGCCTATCTCTGGATAAAAAAATCCTCCGATGCTAATTATGAGCCGGCAAAAAAAACTCTAAAGGAATTAATTAAAAAAATCCCGAGACTGAAAAATGATTCATCTTATATCGCTTCGGAAAATAAGCTAGATAAAATCAATACTCTAGAAGATGAATCCGCAGAATCTTCAATCGGTTTGGTTTTTATTGACTTCGATTTAGCCGCAGACTCAATTCCAAACATAACTTTAAAAGATCTCTTGGAAGATCTTCTTCTAATCGGTGAAGAAAAGGCGAGAGATGATCTGGGAATGACGGAATCTGCAATCGAGAAGGACGGAATAGATTCTTTGAACTTTTCTAATTTGATAAGATACGGTGAAAACGGCAGTCCTGAAGCTTTAAGCATGCTCGGATATTTATATGAAAAAGGAATTCATTTTAGAGAAGATTTAATCGCTGCCGCTGCTTATTATATCAGGGCAATCGGCCTGGATTCCCCGACAGCAAAAGCTCTTCTTTGGAACTTGAATAAAGAAAATAATCTCTATAAGGATTTATTGACTCTGGCAGATCAAAAAAATCCTGAAGCTTTATTCGTCTGGTACGGACTTAATTCACTCGATTTTGACAACACCATTACTGAGCAGGATGCATTTAATTTATTGAGAGAATCAGTAAAGTTAAAATATCCTCCTGCCATTGTTGAACTGGGATTATGTTATTATACCGGAAAATATGCGGACATTGACAAAAATAAAGCGATTGAAATTTGGGAGAACGCGTGGAGGATGGGAATAAAAGAAGCCGGGTTAAGATTGGAAGCTGCAAAAATACTTGAAGCACAGCCTTCAGATTATTCTGTTCGAACCAATGAATTGAATAATTCAGAACAAGACGGATCTATTTTATCTCAAGCGGTTTTGGGTTACTGTTATGAAAAAGGGATCGGTGTAACGATTGATAAAGCGAAAGCGGCAAAATTTTATCGTCTCGCAGCTCATAGGGGGAGTCAATATGCCTACAGGGAATTGAAGCGTTTATATGCCGAAAGCAGGCTTGTCCAAAAATAATTCTAAATAAAAATATCAATATTTTAAATGGCGCCGGATTTATGTAATTTATTAACCACCATAAAATATTACGTTTAAATTGTGGCAAAATTTAAGAGATTAAACAGACTTTATGAGTTTTACGCCAGCGATATCGGCTATAAAGAATTAGAGAAACTTGTAAGAAGAGATGTACCAAAACTTTATGACTTTTACGCCCGGCGGTTAAAACAAGATCAAAGGCCGAAGAACAGCATCTCCGGCTTCCTTGCATTTATTAAAGATTTATTTGTAGAATTTCTTTCCAGGCTTACGCCAATCCGCAGGCTTATTTATTCTCTTGCATTCGCCTTTTTTATATTCGGTTACATTACTCAAAATTTTACTCTTGCCGTATATTCATTTATTCTTCTTAATCTGCTCATTGCATTTGAACTGGCAGATAAATTAATTGCAAAAGATGAGCTTGACCTTGCCAGAGAAATCCAGACTTCTTTAATGCCGAAGAATCCCCCGCTTAACGATCATTTTGAAATAACATGTTATTCGGAAGCCGCATTCGAGGTAGGCGGAGATTATTACGATTTTATTATCAATGAAAAATTTCCTGACAAAACATTTTTTATAATCGGGGACATTTCAGGCAAAGGAATGGCGGCAGCAATCCACATGGTTCAGGTTCAATCAATTCTCCATCATATCATCTTAACCGAATCTTCACCGAAAGAAATCCTGATTTCACTAAACCGGAATTTGAAAAAATTTCTTCGCAAAGGATCATTCTTTACTGCGGCGTTGGCAAGCATTAATGCCGACGGTTCGATTAGTTTTGTCCGTGCCGGTCATATGCCCTTAATTTATTACTGCAAAAACAGAAATGAATGCATGAATATTATTCCGAAAGGGATAGGAATCGGACTGGGAGATGAACCTGTTTTTGAAAATACACTGGAGGAATTTTTTATTAAACCCGAAGAGGGGGATCTTCTGGTTTTTTATACAGACGGAATAGTTGAGAGTATGAACGGCCATCACCAGGAATATGGAACAGAACGGCTGAAGAATATCATTGTGATGAATTCAGGCAAGCCTATAAAAAATATTCAGGAAGCCGTGCTCAGCAGTGTAACTAATTTCAAAAATAACTCGCCGTTTTATGATGACCTGACAATAGCAATAATGAAAGCACTCCCTCCAAGGGCTGATTAATGAATCATATATACAAAATAAAGAAAAAGGCTGCACTTATTTCGCTGGTTGTCGGACTTGGCATGTTCCTGGCAAAAACTGGAGCTTATCTTATAACAGGTTCGGCTGCAATATTTTCTGATGCAGCAGAATCGGTAGTGCATATTTTAGCCACCTTAATGGCATTATACAGCATCATACTAAGCTCAAAACCTGCGGATAAAA
>DAISZW010000224.1:0-4965 GCA_036824595.1 Ignavibacteriaceae bacterium | reverse complement strand
TGTAATACCGCTTAATCCCGGGAAATATATTTTCCCAAGCTTCATTCCCGCTCTTGTGTTAATGATGAATACTTTATTATTGATATTTCCTTTCGGAAAACGAAAAATGTAATACATCATCACCGGAGGAAAGTTGAATCCGTGAGTGGGAGATATAAATCCAAGCAGCGCATTTGATTTCGGCTGATTTATATTCTTTCTGTCAATTTTTGATAAATCGTTTATTTCAGCTTCAAATTTTTTTTCTTTTGCTTTTTCAGCAATCCAATGTGCAACATTTCTGGCATTGCCGGTTCCGGAAAAAAAGAATATTTGCAATTTCTGAGGCATATTGGGTTGATTTTAACCTTTCTTTCTTCCCAAATAGCGGTACACCTGGTTTTTATATTCTAAATATTCACTGCCGAATCTTTCTCCCAGGAATTTCTCTTCTTTAATAATAATCCAATGATCAATTGAGATTATAATAATACCAAAAAGGAAATTTGCGGGATGTATAAAAAACAGGCAAGAACCTATACTTAACAGCATTGCACTCAGGTACATAGGATTTCTGCTGAATTGAAAAATACCGTGTGTCTTTAGCCGGGTTTCTTCCCTCGGCAGCCCGACGGAAACCGAGCTTCCTAAGCTTACAAATGCAAGTATGAGTATAATAACTCCGGTCCCGACACTAACTGCAGCAATAACGTCTGTGACAATGCTGCTGTAAAGCATTGAATCGATCCCGATTGCATCCACCAGGAAAAACAGCCAGCAAAAAACCATGGATAGCTTGCACAAAATAAGCATTGGGATAGGAATCGGGCTTTTTCCTAAAGCATCCATTTTAATTTTTATGTAAAAGGATTTCTGCAGACAGCATAGATTCTGTCATTCTGTATTTCAAAATCGTACGGTTTTCGAATAATAATTTTTATTATTTCGAATCCGCATTCTTTGACATAATCTCGAATCTCATGTTCAGTAAAAAGCGAAAAATAAATTTCTGTTTTTATCCCAAGCAAATCAGTTATAAATCCTTCTTCATATCCATATTTCACAACAAGCAGTAAATAACCGCGCGGTTTCAGAACCCGTTTAAATTCCTTCAATATACAGGGAATAAATTTTTTTGGCGTATCTATAATAGAGTAGTAAGATATGATCCCGTCGAAATAATTATTATCATATTCCAGTTTAGAAATATCTCCTCTTTCAAACTTTATAAACGGATTTATCTTTCGAGCAATTTCAATACATTTATCTGAAATATCGATTCCAATTATGTCAATTCCCTTTTTAAAGATATAGCCGGTAATATGGCCTGATGGGCCGCATCCCGCATCGCATAAAACAGAACCTTTATCAAAGTATTCGGAAAATTCATCAATAATTTTTCTGTCAAATTCTTTCTTATCAATCTCATCGAAAAAAAGCTGGTGATATTTTTCAGCAGCCAGGTTGTAAGCTGCTCTTGTCTTTGAACTTATTTCATCTAAAGAATCAGTTTCCAAAGAGATTATTTTCCTATAAAGGATTCTGCTACTAACGGAAGTTTCCTAAAAACTGTACTTTGCTTTAAGCTCTTCATAAACGAAATAAAAATTTTCCCCGCTGCTTATTCTGTTGATAAGATCGTATAGACCTTTTCCTTTTACTTTGTTAAACCAGGAAGTTACTTCATGCCCGGCAGACACAAAATGCAGATAGTAATTACCGGAGTAGAATTTTCCCGGAGCAGATATTTTGGATAGATTAATATTCATCCCCAAGGAATCCCTCAATTGATTATATTTCTCCACCGAGTACTCCTTGCGGTAATCAACCTGCATGGCCAATCCTTCATCGAACCACGCGGGAATATTTTTATTTTTAAAGTATCCTATCCTTGAACAGAATTCTGCGTGACATAATTCATGGCTAAGCATATCCGTATTGATACAATCTTTATAAAAAACTATAAAAGAATTAAGGGGAGTTTTATAAGTGACTATTGAGTTTTTTTTGCTGTAATCGGATAAAAGAGATTTTGAATAACAAAAAATTATTACGGGATCTTTTGTTTTTTTATCTGCATTCCAAAATGTACAGACCCTCTTATCGGCTTCTTCTAAAACTGTGAGAATTGAATCCTGCACCTTTTTAGGTGTGTCCTTGCTGATATAAATATTGTTATTCAACTCTCTGAATTCATCCGAGTCATTAACGGTAAAACAGTTAAACAGCTCGGTGTATTTTATATAAAAAACTGCTGCGGCTGCTACTGCAAGAACAACAATCGAAACAGATGCAATTTTAATCACTTTTTTTAGATTCATATTTGAATCTATGAGGCTTTAAGTTTATTTTCTAACTCAAGCCGAATTTCTTTGGATAATATTTTTTCCATTAAGTTCAACATGTCTTCGGTTTTTGAAACTTTATTATTGGATACTTCCTTCAGAAAATTTAAAAATGCAGTTTTTCCAACCATTTTTTCTATTTCATAAAGAATAATCGAACCTTTTTCATACAGAACTGAATATGCTTCCTGTGCATTCCTATCTATACCCCAAACGGGCGGTAAATTTTGCGTTCTGTTTTTATATTCATCCAATAATTTTTGAAACTCTTCTATTCCCATTCTTTCTCTGATGTACAGCAGCATGCTGTATTCTGCAAAAGCTTCATTAAGCCAGTCTTCCCATGTTGTTGTTACTGCATTATTCCACCAGAAGTGAGCTATCTCGTGAGCAATCCCTTTCGCAGTATTCAGATCAAATTGTTTGCTTCTCATGCAAACAAAATTTTTTCGGGAATATCCCCCCTGCTGAAAAGGGGCAATGACGAATTTTAAATATGTACTATCCATTTTGCCAAAAGATCGTTCAAATAAGTTTAATACATACTTACATTGGGCAATAACTGAATCTGCATCAGCCTCCGGGAAATCAATAGCATTGTAATCTGTTTGAATAAGAGCATCATTTTCTTTTAAAATTTTTGATTTTAGTTTTTTTGAGGCAATAATTACATTATCAAAACCACTCCAGGGTTGAATCATTTCCCAATAATCTTTCTTCTTGGAAACAATTCCGGAACCGGTTACAGAATAATCGTCATCAATATGAATTTTGAGAATTGATGTAAAGTTTCTGCTATTAAGATTAACAGGATACCATGCGCAATAAAAGTTAAGTTCTATCCAATCTTCAGAAAATGAATTTGCCCATCCTTTCAACTCTCTCATATCGCAATCATACTTAAACAGAATAGATTGTTTATCACTAATGCCGGCTTTCTTAAGTATAGTAAGCATTCTTCCTTTCGGTATATACATTATCGGAGAGGATGAGAGAGTATCGAAGTTATACTCCAACAAAATTCCTGAGCAGCTAATCTCCTTGATTAGGGTATTTTTCCATATTACAAATTCAATGGTATCATTGTTTTGGAAATCTACATCAACACGTCCTTCAACCATAATCTTCTTTAGCCCTGCATCAATTGAAACATCAATATTGTGGTATATTATTTCCTGAGCATAGGAATGCAGCGAGACAAGTAGAAAAAATATTACCGATTTCATTTTATTCCTTTCATTGATCTCCTAATGAAACCAGGTTTACATTCAACTCAATGTTTTGATCAATAATCTGAACCGGAATCTTTTCCGATTTATAGCTTATATAGCTGACAAGCAATTCGTAATTGCCGGGAGGAAGAGATAATTCATATTTCCCGTTAAGATCGGTACTTATTCCTTTTGATTGATCCTTAACCGAAATATTGGCATAGGGCAAAGGGTCTCCGCTGTTTGCATCTCTGATTGTACCGGATATTTTTAAATCCTGCGGGTAGCAGACGGATATTGCCGACAGAAATAAAATAAAGAACATTTTCAATATAGTTTTCCTTGTCCGTGAGAATTAATGTAATGCAATTATCTTCCTGTTATTTGGCCTAATCCTGAAATTGAAGTTTTAACATTTGCCGGATTTCCATAATAAATAATTGAACCTGCTCCGTTTAACGTGGCATCAATCTCTTCTGACGCGTAAACCAGACAATTTCCTGCGCCGTTAACAACAGCTTTACACCTCTCAGAAATAAATTCTTGAGCATTGATATTTCCCGCTCCGTTTATTGAACAGTTAAAGTAGCTCCCGCTCCCTTTAATGATTGCATTTCCGGCTCCATTTATAAAGCAGGTCAAATCCGTGCAATTGAAATTATTTTGAGAGATTATTTGTCCTGCTCCATTAATTGAAAGGCTTCCAATTGTTTTTAGCGATGCATAAATGTTCAAAGTGATATCGGAATAGCTTCCTTCGTCCAGGCCGACTTTAAGAATTCCATTCTCTCTAATGCTTTTTACATCATTAATAATATTATCATCGGCCTCAATCCGGATAGATTGAATTGTATCCTGAGTTAGATAAATATTTCCAATATTCATGATACTGATGCCGCTGCATTCTTCGACGGTTCTGAGTTCTGTTACAATTTTCCCCGACCCGTGAATTGTATTATCATTTGTAGTTGATTCTTCGCATCCGCCCAAAAGAAAAATCGGAAGGATGATTACAGCAAGTATCCGGAAAATAATAGTTACCATTTATTTTACCCCTCTGTTTAGTTGAAGTTATTATACTTTATTTATCGTCATTCAATTCTTTTTTGATTTTTGCTTTTGATACCGCATAATAAAACGCAGGTATTACGAACAGTGTTAGAATAGTTGAAGCAATTAAACCGCCTATAGCTACAATACCTAGGGGAATTCTCATTTCTTTTCCTGCATCTCCAATTCCCATTGCCAATGGAAGCATTCCTAGAATTATAGCAACGGAGGACATTACCTGCGGTTTTAATTTTATAGGACAAGCTTCAAGCATTGCATCATGCGGATGCATCCCTTTTTCCCTGATTAATTGATTTGCATAATCTAGAATTAAGATGGCATTGTTTACCACTATACCAATAAGCATGATTATTGACATA
>DAISZW010000223.1:0-4983 GCA_036824595.1 Ignavibacteriaceae bacterium | reverse complement strand
GTGAAATGTGCAAACACGGCAATTTAAGTGGGGGATTGCGGCAGTGTGCTTTATTTAATGTTAGCCTTGTTTTCCACTTCTTTATATCTTCTGCCGATTATATCTTGGTTATAGGGCTCTTTCTTTAAAGAGGATCTGCTTATTTAAAACCTTGCCGTATTTAGAGATTACTGCATAAACCAAATAATGAGTTACCAGTAATGCCGGAACCCAAAAGGCAGGTATCCAATAAGCCGGTTGCACCTGCAACTAAAGCAACTTTACCTGCTAAAACTTTCATAAGAAAAAGTTTTTATGAAGATTTTAATATCATTTCTGCAAAGTTATTCAGCATAGAAAAAAATAATAATCAGAAGAGATCACTCTAATGCAGAGACAATCCGGTGAACAGTCTTCCATGTGCGTGTAGTAATTTCTTTTCCAAACTGTTTTTCAAGCCAGCTCATCAAATCAGGTGTTTTATCGCCTGAAAGATCTATTACACTGAAGACTGCATGACCATAAAGATCCAGAAGTTTATATGTCTTATTATCAGGCTGATAAGGAAATTTAATTTTCTTATCATGAGTATTTTTTAAGAATGTCACATTCAGACGGGATTTAGGAGAATCCTCCAATCCCTTGAACGGATTTTTATCAATAAGCGATTTCAATTGATCCAGGCTGCGGGTGATTGCAGTGCTTGTAAAGCCAAGCTGTTCCGGAAAAGCCTTTTCAATTTTTGCTTCAATAGCTTGTATATCTTTGGATGGGGATTCAAACAAAACATTCCCGCTGGAAATCACCGTCCGAACATTCTTAAACCCCAGGTTTGCAAAAATTTTGCGCAGCTTTTCATTACGCATATTCGGATTTGCAGGACTAATTCCCCGCAGCAGAGCCGCATATTGAATATCTCTCTTATCCATATCCATTATATCTCACTACATTGCATTTTAATCAACCTGAAAAATGCCGAAAGTATTCCCGTTCATAATATTTCCTGCCACCGAAAATTAATTTTCGAAAGTAAGACGTTTGCGTCTCTCAAGTTCAGCTTCAGTCACATTTTCTAATGCGAAGGATCCCGTTTTCAGTTCTCCGTCCGGCTTATAAACAGCTATAATGACGCCGGTGCCGGAGACTTTACTATCGACAAGTTTTAGGTTTGAAGCAACCGAACCCTCACCGAACAGCCGTTTTCCATTTCCTACGGTAACAGGGAAAGTCCATACCCGAAATTCATCTATAAGATTATTTCTTACTAATGTTTGAATAAGATTACTGCTCCCGTGGACCTGCAGTTCAGGACCGTTTTCTTCTTTAAGTTTTTTAATTTTCGGGACAACATCTCCATTTATCAGGATTGAATTATCCCAGTTAAGTTTTTTGGCAGTGTTAGAGACAACATGTTTTTTTATGCTGTTAAATTTATCTGCAAAGGGATCATTTTCTATGAAAGGCCAGTGAGCTGCAAATATTTCGTAAGTCTTTCTGCCGAGTAAAAGCTCAAAAGGTTTTTTCATAGAATCATCCATGACCTGACCCATTAGATCATCCCAATAATTGAAAGACCATCCGCCGTATTTAAATCCGCCCGCAGGATCTTCTTCAGGTCCGCCGGGCGCCTGCATTACTCCGTCAAGCGTTACAAATGTGTTTACAATTATTTCTCTCATATTGCTCCTCAAAGATTTGATTTATCGAATATTTCTAAAAAAATTATTTCAAGCTTTTTCATTTAAATCATGATCATAAATATTTGCAGGGGAGTCAATTCCTTCTTTTTTAACCTGGTAATTCAGTAAAACAATTCCGTTATTAAAGGACTTCGACTGAACCAGATGAAGATTAATTTTTTTAACATCGGAAAAGAATGATTTCCCGGAACCTAAAACAACCGGAACAACTGCAAGTTCGTATTCATCGATAAGGTCAAGATTTGAAAACTGACGGATGATGCTGCCGCTACCAAGAATTGTAAAATCCCGATCCTCCTCTAATTTCCTAATTTGATCACGATTTATTTCATTCAGAAGCTTAATGTTCTTCCAATTAGGTTCTTCTTCAACATTCTTTAAAGTCTTAGAGAAAACTATTTTTAGACTATTATTCACGACATTGGCCATTGTAGGGTCATTTCTGATTGCATCCAGAGTAGGCCAGTAGCTTTTCATCATACGGTAGGTATTATGTCCGAAAATCAATGCATTTCCACCTGTAGTTTGATTATGAGTATAGTTCTCCCATTCATCGTCTTTTTCAACTGCATAGAACCAGTCTATTTCCCCGTTTGGCCCGGCAAAAAAACCGTCGATTGATACAAAATTAAAAACAGATATTTTACTCATGATAATTGCCCTCTTTTTAATGATAGAATATAATGCTGCAAAATTATTTTTGTAAGACTAAATGGGAAAGGTGTGATTACGGCAATTTAAGAGGTTAAGTCCGGCAATCTGATTTTATTGATTTCTGAATAAAAAACAGAATTCATGGGCTTTTTCTATTTAGGATAAATAATTCTCCCGAAAAGTAAATTCAATATTTCCAATCTTGTATTCCTATAACCTTTCATCAGAAAATTCAAAAAATAATTATGAAATTCCCTGGAATTTTACGAATTTACCTACCGGTAAGTAAATATTTATGTAAACATGAATGAATCTGCACGAGACTAAAATAAAAGTACTCGTGGCTGCCTCCGAACTGATCTCCGAACAGGGGTATCATAATGTTTCCGTTAGGGAAATCTGCGAAGCTGCCGGAGTGACAAAGCCGGTTCTTTACTATTACTTTAAAGATAAGGAAGATGTGCTGGCTGAATTAATTAAAGAAGGACATCAGCGTTTCAGAGATTTAATTGATAAGTATATAAAACCGGAATCTTCTTTTGAAGAAAGCCTTAACGGGCTTTTTAAAGTTTACGAGAATTATGCAGAGGTTTATCCTTATCTGATCAGGGTGCGTGCCCATGTTCAGTTTTCCCCTCTTCCGGAAAAAATTAAAACATTAAGCGATAAAAAATCGAAAGAATTACTGGAATTAATCGTTTCTGTTTTTACAAAAGGTAAAGAGGAAAAATTTTTTAATAAAGATGTTGGATTAGAAATGCTTGCTTACAGCCTTATTGCGCCTTTCAGCGTAATGATAGCTCAAACTGTTCTATTCAAGAATAATACAAAACCGTTGAAGGATAATCTTAAAAAATATTTTGAGTTTTGGAAATCTCAATTTTTTAAAAGGGAAAAATAACCGGGGTAGTTTATATGTTCAGATATCTTATGCTTTTAATCCTGTTTTCTTCTGCTTTATTTGCACAGCAGAAAGTCATAATTTATTTAACCTGGAATGATGTTGTAGGAATATCTTTAAGCGATAATCTTTCAATCAAATCAAAACAGCTTGAATACGAGGCGCAGGATCTTGAAGTATGGCGAGCTTATTCAAATTTTTTACCTTCAATAAGTTATCAGGGTGTAGGGGTTTATAATGTTGAACTGCCTACTATTGTTTTTATGGGACAGAAATTTACAATGGGAACAAAATATACATTCCAGCATTCTATTGATGCCACCCTCCCGTTGTTTACCGGCGGCTCCAGATTTTTCAATATCAGCGCACAAAATTATCTCAGTAAGTCTTTAAGTGAGGAGCTTAAAGGAAAAGAAGAGGATGTTGTCCTGCAAGCCCTGCAGGCATATTACGGAATTATACTAGCAAACGAATTAAGCACTTCGGCGCGTGAAGCAGTTGAAGTTGCTCAATCAAATTTAAATCAGGTCCAGTCGTTTTACAATGAAGGAACCGCAACGGAGCTGGATCTGCAGCGTGCGAGGGCACAGTATTATTCTGCAATTCCGCAGCTTGAAAGCGCAGAATCAAACCGGCTTCTTTCTTATCAAAATCTTAAAATTCTGCTTGATATTCCGTTAGAAGACTCAGTTGTCGTAACTGATTCTCTGTCCACAAAAGATTTTCTTAATGAATTAAAGGGAATTGGATTGGCTGAGTATAAAAATATCTCAACTCAAAACAGGAGCGAATTAAAATCAGTTGCTCACCAGCTTGAAGCTTCAAGCATAGGTGAAAGAATTGTATTTTCAGCATTTCTCCCGACTATAGCCCTATCTGCAAATCTGCAGTATCAGGCTTTTTCTGATCAGAATAATATAGGATGGGATGATTATTCAAGATCCAAAGCGCTTACTCTCTCAATATCATGGCCGCTTTTTGAAGGAGGAAGAAGAATAATTGACTACCAGCTTGCCCAAATCAGAACGGAGCAGATGAACCTCCTTCAGCACCAGACCGAAACGCAGGTATCGCTGGAAGTAGAACAGAATTTTTACAGGCTTAATGAATCCGTTAAAAACCTGAGAAGCCTTGAAGAAGCCATGATACAGTCTAAGGAAAGTTTAAGATTATCAAATCTTTTATATAGTGAAGGAATGAGCACGCAGCTAGATGTTTTAAATGCACAGTTTATCTATAACAACAGCCGTGTTCAGTATCTTCAGGGAATTTACAATTATAATGTTAATCAGCTTCAATTACTTAAATCTATCGGAAAATTAAACACCATCTGGAATTAATATGAAGAACAGAGCAAAAAATCTATATTTATTTTTAATAATAATCATCCTCTCATTTATCGGCTGCAGCGATGAACCTGAGCAGCAGGAAGAAATAACTGTTCCGGTAAAGATTTATAATGTGCAGCCTGAATCGCTTACGCAGTATTTAAAATTAACCGGAACAATTACCGCCGGGAAAGATCAGGTTTTATACAGCAAAGTTTCCGAACGCATAGAAGAGCTTTACGTAAAACCGGGGGACCGGGTAAATACTAACCAATTAATTGCCAAACAATATAATGCGATGTTATCGCAGGGTGTTGATGCGGCAAAAGCAAATGTTGTAAACCTGGAAGCACAGCTTGAACTTGCACAGCAGAATTTCAGCAGGATAGAGAGATTATATAATCAGCGGGCAGTAAGCACG
>DAISZW010000222.1:0-5007 GCA_036824595.1 Ignavibacteriaceae bacterium | reverse complement strand
CAAATCCCGGCATGAGAAGATTTGGAGAACGGCTGCTTATTTAATTAAGCGGCTAAGGCGTAGTTATATTCGCCAGTTACTATTTTATTCCCAATTTTTTAACGTGTACCTGGGGAACACGGTGCGCGGTTCTATGCCTCTTCAACCCCGTCGAAACCAAATTCACCCCCGTCTTTGTAGTTACCGGTGATTAGTAATCGGTGACCGGTAACAGGTAAACAGTAGGAAGTATGGAGTATAGAGTATAGAATAAAAAATATTTAAAAGAACAACTATTATATATCGTAAATCAAAATTCGTAAATCGTAAATCAAAATTGTAAATCCGGATTATTTTTTCCAGATTACATCCGGCGTACCGGATATTTTATTTTCGTAACGAGCAAGAACAAAAAATAAATCGGATAACCGGTTAAGAAAAATAACGATGTTTTCTTCAGCATTCACCGATTCTTTAAGTGCAACGACTTTTCTTTCGGCTCTGCGTGCAACAGTGCGGCATAAATGCAGCAAAGCGCTTGCTTTTGATCCGCCCGGTAAAATAAAATTTTTCAGCTCTTCAAGGCCTGATTCAAAATGATCAATGGTCTCTTCTGTTTCTAAAATGAACTCTTTGGGAGTTAAAAAAGCTTCAAGCTTTTTGTTCCCTTTCTTTTCCGGCGATGCCAAATCAGCTCCAACCAGGAACAATTGATTTTGAATTTTTTCCAGGAGCAGTTTTATTTCATTATTTTGAACTTCAGCTGCCGCCAATCCTATAAACGAATTTAATTCGTCTATTGTTCCATATGCTTCTATAACCGGAGAATTTTTAGGAACTCTTTCACCGGTTAATATGCTGGTTTCCCCTTTGTCACCGGTTTTTGTATAAATTTTCATTTTTTAAATGGAAGGCTGTGCACCAGAACATTAACCGAGATTCCATCACTAGACTTTGCAGTTAAGCTTCTTCCTTCCTGAAGAAAAGCTTTTTTTATATATGCCAATCCGATATGTTTTTTAAAATTCGGAGAATAAATATAAGAGGTAACTTCACCGGCCTCCGTGCCCTCATCATTGAACAGATTGAATTTTTGATCTTCTTCAACTTCTTGAGAGAATTCAACACCCATTAAATATTTTTGAACTTTGTCATAAGTTTCTAAACGCGCAATCACTTCCTGACCGATGAAGCAGCCTTTTTTACTGTCTACTAAATTCATCAGCCTGGCTTCATGAGGATTATATTGATCATTTATTTCATTTGGTGCCGAAGGAATTCCTTGTTCAATCCTGTAAATTTCACTTGCCCGGTCGCCAATCAAATTAAAATCAAAAATACTTTTGTTTTCCAACATATATCTGACAAGCTGCTGGCCGTAATTTGGATCTGCAATGATCCAGAACTTCATTTTCCCATTTCTATCTCTGAGCTTTGCAAGGAAAAATATTATGCCGTCCGTATTTATAACTTTAAAGGAATTTTCCTGTATGCTGTTTACGGCATTTCCGGAGATCATTATTATAAAAGATTCCACCTGCGGGCCCAATAATTCGAAAATTGTATATTTTTCACTGATGTCTGTCTGAATAATATCATCTGAAATTATATATTTATTTATCCACCGCATAACCTTTTCCTGCTGTTCTGCACTGCAGATAAGCAGCTGGAATTCCATGAAATTAAACAAGAAGCTGATATCGATTATTCTTCCCTTTTCTGTTGTAAAAATGGTATTCGCAATTTTTTCTTTAGGCAGATCCGTAATGGAATTTGTGGAAATTCGATGCAGAAAATCTAAAACATCATTCCCTCTAAGCTCAATTACACCGCTGCTGGAAATATCCCTTAAACCTACTCCTTTATATAGCGAATTCAGTTCATCATCAAAGGGATTATTTTTCTTAGAAGCTGATTCTCCGTTAGAATTGTTCGAACCGTTCATGGTCTGTGTGATATTTTCATCCGTAATCCCTTGATTTGTATTAGAATCTATCATTCATGCTCCTTTTGGGTTCGGAATAATTTTTCAAAATAGATATCTTTTAATATAGTCTTTAATTTTATATAACGGAAGATAAAATAATTATGCTATTACTGCAAAGGGGTTATTAAGGTGTGGAAATTTAACCAAATTTTTAAGATGATTAAATAGACAGAATACAATTCCTTGATTTGAGGCTGTTTTCAAACTATTTTTTTCCTCAAATCCCGGCAAATTCATTCATAAAAAAAGCCGAACTTAGTATTCCTAGCCTAAAATGATTTAAATTGAAATGTTCATTAGGCGAGTGCAGATTTTCAGAGCTTAATCCTAATCCCATTAGAATGACGGGTACTTTCAGTCTTTTATTAAAAATATTAACCACCGGTATTGAACCGCCGTCCCGGACAAATACGGTTTTTTTCCCAAACGCTTTTTCCATTGCTCTTGAAGCAGCTTTAGTTACGTTTGATTCCAAAGGTGTTAAACACGGCGGCGCTCCGTGCAAGTAAGTGATATTTACCTTCATGGATTTTGGAGCAAGTTTATTTATAAATCTTTTAAATTGTTTCACTACTTTATTCGGACTCTGATTCGGTACAAGTCTCATACTAATTTTAGCGGATGCTTTGGAAGGAATTATTGTTTTTGCTCCTTGACCCGTAAATCCGCCGATTATACCATTGCAGTCGAGCGAAGGCCTAATCCATATTCTTTCCAATACCGAATATCCTTTTTCACCCGGTAACTCTTTTACCTTAATATCTTTTGCTAATTTTTTCTCGGAAAAATTAAGTGATCTTAAATTTTTTCTCTCAAAGCTGGAGATTTTCAATACGTCGTCATAAAATCCTGGGATTGTAATTTTTCCATTTTGATCATGCAGTGCCGAAATAATTCTTGCAAGGATATTAGCCGGGTTGAGAACAGCGCCTCCGAAAGTGCCCGAATGAAGGTCGCGGTCCGGACCGGTGATTTCTAAATTAAAATAAGCAAGTCCCCTTAAACCATAAGTTAAAGTCGGAACTCCTTCAGCGTACAAATCTGTATCGGAAATTAAAACAGCATTGCATTTTAAAAGTTCGGAACTATTTTTAATAAATATTTCAAGGTGTTCACTTCCGATTTCTTCCTCCCCTTCAACTAAAAACTTTATGTTTACAGGAGGAGACCCGGCGGTTCGAAAATAGGATTCTATACTTTTTATATGAGTAAACAATTGGCCCTTGTTATCATTTGCTCCTCTTGCATAAATTTTCCCGTTTTTAATTACAGGATCAAACGGGGGATTATTCCATAATTCCAAAGGATCAACCGGCTGAACATCATAGTGTCCGTAGATTAAGATAGTCGGTTTTCCCGGGGCGCCAAGCCATTCTCCGTAAACAATTGGATGACCTTCCGTATGGAAAATTTCAACCCGGCTTAACCCCGCCTGCCGCAGCTTGTCTGCAGTAAACGCGGCACATACGGCAATGTCTTTTTTATGCGCGGGCAGCGTACTGATGCTGGGAATCCTTAAGTATTCCTTCAATTCCTCGATAAAATTTTCGTAATTATTCTTTATGTAGTTTTTTATCTCTTCCAAAAAAATCTCCTTTTATTTGCCCGCAGAAGAAAGGGAAGCAGATTTGAATTTAAACTTATAAATAATAGGAACAAACTGATTAAAATTTTTCAAAGCAGCACTATCAAGCTTTTTTAAAATTTCATCAGAAGGAATAAAAAACTGTTTCCATGGATCATCAACTAAAAATATATTTTCTTCATCATCCATAGAAACAGATTCAAATGATGCAACATAGCTAATTGCCGGGAAAGAAGGAATATGCACTTTAATATCTTTAATAAAAGTTTTTTTCACCGATAAATTTTCATTAAATAACAGCCGGAAAAGCTGTCTTTTATTTCTATCAATACCGACTATGTCTTTATCATTATGAGAAAAAAGTCCGCAGATTGTATGAATGCCGAAGGAACCGGTTCTAATTAATTTCTTGATCTCAAGGTCTTTCTTTCCGACAATTAAAATTAAGGTGCTGTCTGCAAATAAATTATTCTTTCTAAAACCTTCCAGCCCTAAATAAAAAAAATTTGAATCCACGGCTAATCCTTCATAGCCGGTGTTGTTATCAGGATATTTAAGGAATAGACTTTCCGGCTGTATATTGAGCTTTTGAAACGATATGATCGCATCCGAATATGGACTCTCATTTTCAAAATTTATTTTATAGATACCTGTATATCTCTTTGGATCCGGGAGATTACCTTCAATTGAAATAAACACACTTCCCGAAAATTTGTCGTATGCTATGTCTTCAAAATCAGCTTTAGGAAAGGAATCCAGAAATTTCTCTGCCGCTCTGCTGTAATTAACAGGACTTAAAAAAAATACCGTGTCTTCTTTTATTTTTAAGTGATGGATCTTCCCCACATCATCCGCCAGTAAAAATGTTTTCAGGTTATTCTCATCTCTCCCGATAAAAGTTATCCCGGAAGTTTGTTCGGTTGAATGCTCATTCTCGATGAGCCATCGGGGATAACCTTTTACTGCCTCTGTTTCAAGTTCATCTTGAAGCGTTCCCCTATCGTTACAGCTTAACATGAAAAGAAAAGGGATATAAAGAAATGCTTTCTTGTACATATTTAAATATAGATAACTCGGCAAAAACAAAAAATAAAGATTGCCATTTGCATATCATGGTAAATATGCACACTTGAAGTTGCTCTTAAACTTTTCATATATTGATTTCTATGATTTTATCGTTCTATATATTGAGGAACCACTTAGTCCCGTTTATTTTTTCCACGGCAGCTTTAATCTGTATTTTCATTCTTCAATTTTTAATGAAGTTTGCAGACAGATTGGTGGGGAAAGGTCTTGACACATGGGTAATCATTAAGCTCATACTTTTCAACCTTGCATGGATGGTAGTTCTTGTAATTCCGATGGCAACCCTGGTTGCTACTCTAATGGCATTTGGCGCGATGTCGCAGAACAATGAAATTACAGTAATGAAATCCTCCGGGACAAGCTTATACAA
>DAISZW010000221.1:0-5018 GCA_036824595.1 Ignavibacteriaceae bacterium | reverse complement strand
CAACATAGAAATGTCATAGGTTCGCCCAAATAGAAATGTCAGTAAAATAGAAGAATTTGAGGTACTCAAAAAAATGGAGAAACCTCAAAATGAATGGAGTACTGACATTGAGTAAAAAAGAAATAGACCGTTTCTTTTTTGCATGTTTCGAAAAAATCCTTTTCAAAAAAAATGCTGTTTTTAATCAAACATGAAGAAATATTGAGTTGATTATCACAAACCGATATTAATAAAAATTCCTATCTTACAATGATTTTTTATAAAAAGAACCCGCCCTTGTGTTAGTTTCATATCAAGTTTTTGTTGTGTTAGGTTTAACTCCCGTTTTGTTAAGAATTAAATTCACATGATATCTCTAGCAGCTTAAAATATTATAATAAAACACTCCTTGTAAAAAAATTAGTAAACCTTAAGCAAAATAAGATCAACTGTAAGAGCAGTAAATTTTTATACAATTAAAAATTTGTCGTTTACAATATTATATATATGAAGATATTGATACTAAATTATGAATACCCGCCGCTGGGAGGTGGTGCCGGAAGAGCTACCCAAAGCATCGCAATGCAGCTCTTGAGCATGGGAAACGATGTTGATATAATTACTTCCCATATCAGATTTTCCTACAAGGAAGAGCTTGATTGCGGTGTTAAAGTATATGCCCTTCCCAGCTTTAGAAACGGGATTCACGATTGCGGAATTAAGGGGGCATTTACCTACATGTTTTTCGCTTACTATAAAATGCTAAGACTGTTCAAACACAAAAAATATGATGCGGTTCATTATTTTTTCAGCTTGCCCACAGCTTTTTTATCCCTGCTGCCGGGAAAACACCGGCGTTTGCCATATATCGTTTCTTTAAGGGGGTCCGATGTACCGAAATATGATATTTATAATAAGAAACTTGAGCTGCTGCATAAGCTATGCCTGCCGCTTACAAGACTAATTTGGAAACGGGCCAAAGCAATTATTGCGGTTACGGAAAGTTTAAAACAAACGGCGCTGCTCACTAATCCGCAGCAGGTAATAAAAGTAATCCCAAACGGTATTGACACTAATATTTTTGCCCCGAGGTTTAACGGTAAGAGAAACGATAATGAGTTTCAATTAATAACGGTATCCCGCCTCATTGAAAGAAAAGGAATTCAGTACATTCTAAAGGCTTTGGCAGAGATTAAAGATGAGTCCATCCGGCTAATGATTATTGGAGAGGGAGTTTATGAAAATGAATTAAGATTCTTGTGCCGCAGTCTTAATTTGAATAATCAAGTTACTTTTATGGGATTCCGGAAGAGAGATACCATCCCTTCTTATTTTGCACAAAGCGATGTTTTTATTCTCCCTTCATTGGCCGAAGCATTTGGAAACGTTATTGCTGAAGCAATGGCGTGCGGTTTACCAATTATCGGTGCAGATGAGGGGGGCATTCCGGATTTGGTTGATGATGAAAATGGAATTTTGGTCAAACCGGGAAATGCGGAGCAAATAAAATCCGCAATTATTTTTATGAAGAACAATAAAGAGATTAGAATCAAAATGGGAAAAAATAATATTATAAAAATGGGACATAATTATAAATGGGAAAAAGTTGCATCGGCTTACGGCCGTATTTATGAGGAATGTTTAAATGGAAGCTGCAGAAAAAATTAATATAATCTACGGGCGTACTTTAAAAGAGCGGTTCTATAAGGAAGAATATGAAACTTTTCAAAAACTTGTTTCGGATTATAAGATACAAGAAATGATGAAGCTCAGGATAAAATCCAGCCGGTGGTTCTATTCTTTTAAAGATCCTTCAAAACCATATTTTGTACCTCTAAAAAAACGTCAGGAATTTTCTGAAGTAACTGAAGTTTTATTAAATTCTTTTAAAAAATTAACAAACGCATACTACTGTAATGAGAATGTAAAAAAAAATCTACCTGTCAGTGGACAGGTCCGCAACTACATCGGCGTTAATCCCGGGTATTCCGGAAAATTATTAATAGCGCGCATAGATGCACTATATAATTTTTCAACGGACTCTTTGCATTTCCTGGAAATAAACACCGACATTCCCGGAGGAATGGGTGACAATGATATGCTGATCAAAATATTTGATTGCCTTCCATCGATAAAATTCTTGCAAAACAAATTTGAAATAAGAAGAGATACTCTGGTTAATTCACTTTATAATATACTTCTAATAAAATATAAAGAATATTGCGCCACCTTTCGTAAAGCAGAAAAAGAAAATCCGCACATAGCAATTGTTTGTGCCCGGAATTCAGATATCCGGCTTGAAGTAGATTTTATAATTGAATTATTAAAAAAAGAAGGATTGAAAGTAAGCTATGCCGATCCGAGGGATTTTGAATATGACCGCAAAACTCTTAAGCTTAACGGAGAAGCAGTCGATATTGTTAACCGTCGTGAGAATATAAGAGATATTTTCCGCACCGACAGTTCAGGAAAACCGCATTCGCGTCTCCGCAATAAAGTGCTCAGCTGCTGCAAAACGGTTTGCTTAAATAACCGCTTCCTGAATCACTATTTAAAAAGAGGATACTTCGGGCATACTGAAGATCTTATTAAGGCTTATGCCGAAAATAATGTCTGCATGATAAATCCTTTCTTTTCCGGAATATCAGTGCAGAAACAGGCTTTAGCACTTTTATCCGATAACAGTCTTAGATACTTATTTAATGACGAGGAGCTGTATGTTATTAACAAATACATCCCGTGGACACGGATTTTACAGCAGGGTAAAACTTTTTATGAAAATAAAGAAATAAATCTCATTCCGTTTACTAAAATGAACCGGCAAAAATTTGTCCTTAAGCCAAATATGGGCTTTGGAGGGAAAGGTGTGGCAATCGGTTCTGATATGAGTCAGGCCGAATGGGAGAAAAAAATTAATCTAATTATTAATTCCGGATTAAAATACGTTGTCCAGGAATATATTGAGATTCCGACCGAAAATTTTCCGGTTTATGAAAACCGTACATTGAAAGGATTTTCTCCGCAATACGTGAATATTAACTTCTGGGGAATCGATGGAAAGTTTGCAGGCGGTCTTGTACGCGCATCAGACAAAAAAGTTATTAATGTATCTCAGGGCGCAAGGTTTGTACCAGTATATTATGTTTTAAATTAAAGCACTCATACGATGACAGGCTCAAGTTTTATAACTTTATTTCTAGGCGGCGATGTAATGACGGGAAGGGGAATTGATCAAGCTCTTCCCTGCCCCGGTGATCCGGCACTATATCAACCAAATGGAAGAAATGCCCAAGATTACTTCAAGCTTGCCGAAAATGCAAACGGATCAATTCCGCGCCCCGTCCATTTTCCGTATATCTGGGGAGATGCAATTGAAATACTTCAAAAGAACGCTCCTGATCTGAGAATAATAAACCTGGAGACAGGCATAACCAAGAGTAATAATTTCATGCCGGGCAAAGCCATTCATTATAAAATGCATCCCGGCAATATTTTTTGTCTTAAGGCAGCTGAAATCGATGTCTGTACCCTTGCAAATAATCATCTGCTTGATTGGGGGTATGAAGGACTCATGGAAACCCTGGATAATTTGAAGAAGGTTAAAATAAAATATGCCGGTGCCGGCTGCAGCCGGAACGAAGCGGAGCTGCCCGCTACATGGAATGTTGCCGGGAAAGGAAGGGTTATTGTTTTCTCATTTTGCTGCGTTACAAGCGGAGTGCCCTTAAGCTGGGATGCAGAAAAAACAAAACCGGGAGTAAATTTACTTCGTGATTTGTCCCATGAAACCGTTCAGCATATAATGGAAAAAGTAAAGACAATAAAGCAGCAAGATGATATTGTGATTGCCTCTATTCATTGGGGAAGCAACTGGGGTTATGATATTACATCGGAACAGAAAAGATTTGCCCATGACTTGATAGATGCGGCGGGAGTCGACATTATTCACGGGCATTCCTCCCATCATCCGAGACCAATAGAAATCTATAAAGATAAGCTTATCATTTATGGTGCCGGGGATTTAATAAATGATTATGAAGGTTTGAAGGTGAGAAAAAAATCCAAGATCCGTTTTAAGAAGTTTATGAAGCTGTGGAAATTGTGGAAGCTAAACGGACATAAAAAATTCAGGTCTGATTTAGTATTGATGTATTTCGTGAGCGTCGCTCCCTCAACAGGTAAATTGGAAAACCTAAAGATAATACCTATGCAGATAAAAAAATTCAGGCTCAACTATCCATCCAGCGGCGACATCGAATGGCTGAGAAACAGAATGAACAAGGTTTATAAGAACTTCAATTTACAGCTGGAACTTAAACCTGCTTTGTCCCCGGGAAATACGAACTATTTTCTTCAACTGCAGCAACATTAATATGATAAATAAAATTTTGAGCGGTTTTTTATTAAAAGAAAATATCCGGGCTTCGAGAAAGGATCTGGACGACTTACGTTTTTCTTTACTAAAGAAGCAATTGCAGCATTCTTACCTGGGCATTCCGTATTATAAAAAAATTTTTGATGAAGCAGGTGTTCATCCTAAAAAGCTTAAATCAATTGCTGATTTAAATTTATTTCCAATTATTACAAAAAATATAGTAAGATCACATTTTTCGGAACTGATCAATCGAAAAGCATTCTTAAAAAATAAGTTTAGAAGTCATACCAGCGGTTCAACCGGGCAGCCAATGTGGACATATTATGATATGACCAGCTGGATAAGAAAAAAATATCTTGTTAAAGCAAGAGCAAGAATGGAGTGCGGCACTAAGTTCAATGAAAGGATTGCTATTTTCGAAACTGCTTCTGCCGGACAAACAGAAAAAAGAAACAAAAGCTTTTTGTACGGCACTTTCCTTTCCCATGTTAAAGTTTTTTCAATGTTTGAACCGCTCGACCGGACAATTAAAAAGCTGTACCGATTTTCACCTCAGGTATTATACGGTTCTCCCAGTTATTTTTTTCAGCTAGCACAGTTTATGGTGAAAAATCAGGTGGGAATACCTTCAGTAAAAAGCTTATTTACAAGTTCGGAATACCTG
>DAISZW010000063.1:14782-17132 GCA_036824595.1 Ignavibacteriaceae bacterium | reverse complement strand
CTTATTCATCTCAATTTCATTATTCACATTTTCAACTTTTGCACAAAACAGCCAGATTTCCTGGTCATCATTCAGCAGCGGTTTCGGCATTTCTTCATCGGGGAATACTTCTGTTACTTCTTCTGCAGGTATCCCTTTTGCGGGATCAAGTACAAACGGTACTTCAAGTATTGTAAGCGGCTTTTTAACCAATTACAGTATAATAATTACAGATATTGAACAGGACTATCAAATAATTCCCGCTGTTTTTAAACTTGATCAGAATTATCCGAATCCGTTTAATCCTTCAACCATAATAAATTACCAGATTCCTGAGGAAGGTTTTATTACCTTGAAGGTTTATGATATAATTGGGAAAGAAGTAAAAACGTTGGTGAATGAAAATAAAACTGCCGGTAGCTACAACATTAAATTTGATGCTTCGGATTTGGCAAGCGGAATATATATTTACCAGATCAGAGCAAATAATTTTGTACACAGCAGAAAAATGATGCTGCTGAAATAACTTTCCGTTAACCATATAGAAACATAAACCTCAAAATTCTTTCTTTATGTTTCTATGTGGAATCATTTTATAGTACCGTACAGTGCCCCATTAATACCACAAAATATTAATTCCAAGCAAATTTTCTTTGTTCATCTCTCCCGTTGTTATTATCTTTACTAAATTATTTTTTAAAAATTTGGAAAAAAGATTGAAGATAGCAGTTGCATCTGATCATGGAGGATTTGAACTAAAAAAGGTCATATTTAATCTTCTAAAATCGGAAAATTTGAATGTTACGGATTTAGGAAACAGTAAATATGATCCAGCCGATGATTACCCGGATTTTGCAGAGCTTCTAGCAAAAAGAGTTTCCAATAAAGATTTTGATAAAGGAATCTTGATTTGCGGAAGCGGAATCGGTGCATGCATTGCTGCAAATAAAATTAAAGGAGCACGTGCTGCAGTATGTCACGATACTTACTCCGCGCGTCAAGGTGTTGAACATGATGATATGAATATTTTATGTATAGGTGCGCGTGTAATCGGCGATAAACTTGCCGAAGAGCTTGTGCATGCTTTCATCAAGGCTGAGTTTAGAAAAGAGGAGAGATTTATAAGAAGATTGGAAAAAGTAATAAATATAGAAAAAAACTTTAAATAAGGAGCTAATTATAATGAATCCCGTTCTTAATTTAGAAAAATACGGACAAAGTGTTTGGCTGGATAATATTAACAGAAGCCTGATAAAAACCGGTGAATTAAAAAATTTAATCGATGCAATCGGATTAAAGGGAGTTACTTCTAATCCTAGTATATTTCAAAAAGCAGTTTCATCAGGAAAAGATTACGATGAACAGATTAAATCTCTCCTGGGAAAAAATCCTGAAATGACTCCGGCAGAATTATTTGAAGAACTTGCGGTTAAAGATATTCAAAACGCAACCGATATCCTTTCTCCCGTTTATAAAAAAACTAACGGTGTTGACGGCTACGTAAGCATCGAAGTTTCACCTGAGCTTGCTTATGATACTAATACGACTATCGAAGATGCACGGAGGTTAAATAAAAAAGTCGGAAGGCCGAATGTAATGATAAAAATTCCGGCAACTCAGGAAGGAATCCCTGCAATAAAGAAGATGATTTCAGAGGGAGTAAACATTAATGTTACCTTAATCTTTTCTCCTACAGTTTATGAACAAGTAGTTGATGCGTATATGTCGGGCTTAGAGGAAAGAATAGCTGCCGGGAAAGAAATAAGCAGTATTGCCTCAGTCGCCAGCTTTTTCATAAGCAGGATAGATTCAATGGTAGATAAAGAGCTGGATAAAAAAGAGAACAAGGACCTCAAAGGGAAAATTGCAGTCGCAAATGCAAAACTGGTTTACCAGAAAGGGAAAAAACTTTTTGCATCGGAACGCTTCAAAAAGCTGGAGAAAAAAGGAGCTAAAATTCAAAGACTGCTTTGGGCAAGTACAAGTACAAAAAATCCTGAATACTCGGATACATTGTATGTCGAAGAGCTCATCGGGAAAAATACAATCAATACTCTTCCGCCTGCAACTATTGATGCCTACAAGGATCACGGCAAACCTGCCGATAGAATAGAAACCGGATTAAAAGAGGCCACGGATCAAATGAGAAAACTTGAAAGCTTAAAAATCAATTTTGAGGATGTCACGAAAAGATTAACTGAAGAAGGGGTAGTTCTTTTTGTAAATTCCTATAAAGATTTGATCGGAGCGATAGGAAACAAAAAGAACAGCATACTTATGGAGACGGCGTAAATAATTAGGCGGGTTTAACTTTAAGTTCAAGTTCAGGTTCAAGTTCAGGTTCAAGCCTACCTTACCGCAGGCAGGTTCA
>DAISZW010000063.1:12303-14682 GCA_036824595.1 Ignavibacteriaceae bacterium | reverse complement strand
GTTCAAGTTCAGGTTCAAGTTCAGGTTCAAGCCTACCTTACCGCAGGCAGGTTCAAGTGGAATTTATGAATTTTATTGAACCTGCTCCTGCTTCAAATTCTCAGCGGCATCCGATTCCCACTTGCATGTAGAAATATTAATTCCCTATTTTTTAAGGAGGAAATAGCGGTATTTTAGCTTTTTTTGGAATATTACGGATAATTATGCCCAGCTTATTCAGTAAAATAAAATTTACACTTCAGCCGCAGAACTTTCCTTTAATTTTCATTTGCGGTTCCATCCTTTTAATTTTTTCTCCTGCATATCCCCAGGGCACCAGAGAAAATCCGGCAGCGCATGAATTGTCGAGAAACATCTTTGCACATATCTTAAGCGAAGACGGTCTTTCGCAGAATACTGTCCATTCCATAATCCAGGACAGCAAAGGTTTTATGTGGTTTGCTACCGAAGACGGCTTAAATAAATATGACGGATATAATTTCACGGTTTATAAAAATAATCCGCAGGATAAGAATTCCATATCCGATAATTTCATCTGGACAATTTTTGAAGATAAAAACGGAATTCTTTGGATAGGAACAAACAGCGGGGGATTATGTAAGTTCGACCGAGAAAAAGAAATTTTCACTTCTTTCAAAAATATTCCCGGTAATCCCAGTTCTTTAAGCTTGAATAATATCAGAAGCATTTTTGAAGATAAAGAAGGGACACTCTGGATCGGCACCGAAGGGGCAGGTCTGGAAAAATTTGACAAAAAAAATAATGCTTTTATTCATTATAGAAATAATCCTCAGGATCCTTCCACTATAGCAAACAATGTAATCCTTTCAATCTTCGAAGATGGTTCAGGAAATCTTTGGATAGGGCATAATGCAGGATTGGATAAATTTGATAAGATAAAAAATAAATTTATTCATTTCCCCTACCTGATAAAAAATGCCGTTCCAGGTTTCAGCCCTGTTTTTTCAATTTGCCAGGATGAACAAGGAAGTTTAATTGCGGGCACTCTGAACGGTTTGTCAAAATCAAATATTCAAAAAAATAAGTTTGACAATTACTTAATTAATACTTCAAACAGGAACCGGAGCAGGATTAATATACTCATCCAGGACAAAGAAGGTGTTCTATGGGCTGGAACCGGCAGCGGTTTGTTTATGTTTGAAAAAACTCCGCCCGAATCTTTTTTAAATGATGCAGAACTGCAGAATCTAAACATACTCGGAAATAATAATGTGCTCTCTTTATTTGAAGATAATTCAGGACTTATCTGGATAGGAACCGCCGAAGAAGGGCTTTATGTATTTAACAGGGAAAGATCGAAGTTCAAACACTTCATGCATGACCCTTTCTTATCTGAGAGCTTAAGCTATAATACCGTCCGATCAATCTTCCAGGAGAAAGACGGGACATTATGGATAGGAACATTAGGAGGTGGTTTAAACAAGCTGAGTTCCGGCAGCAATAAATTCATTCATTACAGGAATGATCCTTTAGATAAAAATTCCCTGTCCGATAATACTGTCTCAGCAATTTATAAAGATAGGAACGGATATTTATGGATCGGGACCTGGAACGGCGGACTTGACAGGAGTATTTATCCTTTTCATAAATCGGATTCTTTTAGGCCGCTGTTCAGAAATTATAAAAATCTTCCGGATAATCCGAATTCCTTAAGCAGCAATCTTGTACAGGCAATTTTTGAAGATTCTGACGGCATTATTTGGATCGGCACCGGCACCGGTTTAAACATCTATGATGAAAGAAAAGATAATTTTATCAGGCTATTTAATGATCCAAACGATCCGACTAGTTTAAGTAATAATCAGGTTCAGTCATGTATCATTGAAGACAGGGACGGAAACCTCTGGATAGGCACATGGGGAGGTTTAAGCAAGCTTACAAAAGAAAATAGAAAGATAGCTTTATCTAATCCTTCTTCCATAAAATTTATTTGTTACAGGTTCATTGAAAATCAGGGTAAAACTTCTGTTGGAAATACGACAGGCTTAAGCGATGATAGAATTGTTTCTGTGTACGAAGACGGTGCCGGGAATTTATGGTTCGGTACATACGGAGGCGGTTTAAACAAGCTTCCTTACAGTGAAAAAAATTCTCTTAATCCTAAATTTGAAAATTTCAATTTAGATGACGGCCTGGCCAGCAATATAATTTACGGAGTGCTGGGGGATAAAAATGATAACCTATGGCTGAGCACGGATAACGGCCTTTCATTGCTCGATACGAAAAAGAATATAGTTCGGAACTATAATGTTGATGACGGTCTGCAGGGGAACCAGTTTTTTTGGGGCGCATATTTTAAGGGAATTGAAGGTGAACTTTTTTTCGGCGGAACGAACGGTTTCAATTCTTTTCATCCCG
>DAISZW010000063.1:0-12203 GCA_036824595.1 Ignavibacteriaceae bacterium | reverse complement strand
ATTGAAGGTGAACTTTTTTTCGGCGGAACGAACGGTTTCAATTCTTTTCATCCCGGGGAATTAAAAATAAATGATCATGTTCCGCCTGTATTTATAACTAACTTTCAAATCTTTAATAAATCTGTTCCTGTAAATCATGAATCGCCGCTGAAAAAATCAATTGAATCAACTACAGAAATCGAATTAAGCTACAGCCAGAATGTTTTCTCTTTCGAATTCACTGCCCTCGATTTTACGGCACCCGGGAAAAACCGTTATAAATATATCATGGAAGGATTCGATGAAGGCTGGATATCTTCGGGGAACCGCCGGTTTGTTACCTATACAAACCTGGATCCGGGAGAATATATCTTCAGAGTAGTCGGGTCCAATAATGACGGCATCTGGAATGAAAACGGTGCTTCAATAAAAATAAAAATATTGCCTCCATTCTGGCGCACATGGTGGTTTGTTCTGTTAACTTCAATTTTATTGGTAAGCTTGGTTACTTATATAATCAGTACAAGAGTAAGAAACCTGCTTGCAATTGAACGGCTGCGCTCCAAGCTTGCAGCGGATCTGCACGATAATATCGGATCGGGCTTGACGGAGATTTCAATTTTAAGCGAAGTAATTTCGAAAAAGATTAATCCTGCAGACAGCGGAGTATACAAAAGCTTAAAGATGATCAGCGATACTTCCAGGACATTAATCGACGGCATGAGCGATATTGTATGGCTGGTTAATCCTAAAAGAGATTCGTTGTATGACCTGATCCTCCGGTTAAGAGATACATATTCCGAGCTTTTCTCTTATACCGATATCTCTTTCAGATCCGAAAATATAAAATCGCTTGAGAAAGTTTCACTCTCAATGGAACACAGGCAGCATCTCTATTTGATATTCAAAGAAGCTATTAATAACTCCGTAACTCACAGCGGCTGTCATGAAATAACTCTTGATGCCTCTGTAAAGGGAAGGAAACTGGAAATGATTTTAAGAGACAACGGCAAAGGATTCTGTATTAACGAAGTATCCAAAGGAAACGGACTCGGTAATATTCAGGAAAGAGCAAAGATCATCGGTGGGGAGTTGACAATTAATTCAAAAGAAGGTGAAGGAACCACGGTAAAATTTGAAGGAGCTATTTTATAATTTATATATAAGCTCTTGGAAAAATTTTTATAAGGTTATTATGATAAAAGTAGTTGTAGTTGAAGATAACGCTTCTATACGCGAAGGATTAAAAATATTGATTGACGGTACGGAAGGTTATTCCTGTACTCATTCATTTTCCGATTGCGAAACGATGCTGAAGAATATTGTAAAGCTTGAGCCGGATGTTTTACTGATGGATTTAGGTCTGCCCGGGATGGGAGGGATAGAGGGAATTAAGAAAGTAAAAGCTTTTATTCCCGATTTAACAATCCTGGTGCTTACAGTTTATGAAGAAAACGACCGTGTGTTTGATGCATTGTGTGCCGGCGCCTCCGGTTATCTTGTGAAAAAAACTCCTCCGTCAAAACTGCTGGAAGCAATTAAAGAAGCCTACGATGGAGGCGCACCGATGAGTTCGCAGATTGCCAGGAAAGTAATTGATTTCTTTCAGAAGAAAAAGCCTGCCTTTCCCGGTAAAGAAGTATATATCCTAACCCCCAGAGAAAAAGAAATATTGAGCGGATTGGTAGAAGGACATAATTTTAAATCTATTGCCGATTCTCTTTTTATCAGTGTTGAAACGGTACGGTTTCATTTCAGGAATATCTACAAGAAGCTGCATGTGCATTCGCAGTCAGAAGCAGTTGCAAAAGCAATTAAAGAAGGAATAATTTAATTCCCGCCTATGCTAATGCTTCGGCGGGCAGGTCGGATTGCGGATTTCGAATTTTGGCAACTCATCACCGTAAGGCAAGTTCTGAATTCAGAATTCGGCAATTTTTTTTCATTTGGACTTATAAATCCGAAACCTTATCCAAACTTTTCAAATCATCCATCTAAAACCGGTCTAGGAGTAAGATACTTTTAATAGCAGCTTAACCTTAAGAAAAATCCATCCATTATTTATGAATTAATTCGAATTCCGAAATCTTAAATCGTAAATCAAAAATCAAAAATCCGAAATCGTAAACCTGCCTGCTTGCCTCGTCTCCGACAAGTCGGAGCGGCCGGCAAGGCAGGTCCAAAATCCGGATTCTTTCCCCTATTTAGGTAGTGTAAGAGAAACTTTTCAAATCATTCATCCCAAAATCCCTTCATTCGTGTAGTAGATACATTTTCCTTTTAATAATAGCTTAAGCTTTCGGAAAAATTATATCCAGTACTTATGAATAAATTCGAAATGCGAAATGATTAAAGTTGCAGTTGTTGAAGATAATGATACAATCCGGGAAGGATTGAAAATATTAATTGACGGAACTGAAGGGTATTCATGCGTTGCTGCCCATTCCCAGTGTGAAACCATGATTAAAAATATTAATAAATTAAAACCCGATGTACTATTAATGGATATCGGTTTGCCCGGGATGAGCGGTATTGAGGGGATCAAACAGATAAAGGGATTGCTTCCCGATTTAACTATCCTGGTGCTCACGATTTATGAAGAGAATGATTTAATATTCGAAGCATTATGCGCCGGAGCGTCGGGGTACCTGGTTAAGAAAACTCCGCCTTCAAAACTGCTCGAAGCCATTCAGGATGCGTACCAGGGGGGAGCCCCGATGAGCAGCAACATCGCCAGGAAAGTAATTGATTTATTTTTAAAAAAGAATCAGTCGGCTCCTGAAAATGATTCAAGCATATTAACGCCGAGGGAGAAAGAAATACTAAGCAGTCTTGTGGAAGGAAACAGTTTTAAAGCCATAGCGGATTCTCTTTTTATAAGCATAGAAACTGTGAGATTTCATTTCAGGAATATTTATAAAAAACTGCATGTACATTCACAATCGGCTGCCGTTGCAAAGGCGATTAAAGAAAAACTTATTTAGCAAAGTTTAACCTATCTATTTAGGTAGTATTTATAAACCAATTAAATGAGTGATTTAACAAATACCTTCGTTTATGTAGTAGAAATGAATCAGGATAATTCAATAGGTTAAAGGTATTGCAAAATTTTCGACCTGCTTCTTTTTACTTAGTTTTTAATATTCGGCATCAGGGATGTGGATCTCTCGATTCCGAATGCTTATTAAGCGAAGATTATAGAAATGTTTTTGGAGGTATGAATGAGATATTCTTTACAACTTTTTACCATAATTCTTTGCATACTTTCCTTATCAAACACCTACTCTCAATCAGGTAAAATCTCCGGAAAAATTACAGACGGTTCTACAAATGAACCCCTTCCTTTTGTAAATGTTATAGTTGAAGGAACTACAAACGGTGCGGCAGCCGATCTGGACGGAGAATATTTTATCTTGAATATTCCCCCTGGAACTTATTCAGTCAAAGCTTCTGCAATCGGCTACAACAGCGTCACAATACAAAATATTAATGTAAAATCGGGATTTACAACAAACATCGATTTTACTTTAACCCCCGTAGCCCTTGAACTGAGTGAAGATGTAGTAGTTGTTGCAACAAAACCAATGGTGCAGAAAGATCTTACCGCATCAACTTCCGTTGTGGGAGCCGATGTTATTTCCCAGCTTCCGGTAACCGAAATAAACGATGTTCTTCAGCTTCAGGCAGGTATTGTTACTCAAGGGGCCGATATACATATTAGAGGCGGACGCAAAGGACAGATTGTTTTCCAGATTGACGGCGTGCCTGTAACCGATTCCTACGACGGCAGTACTGTAATTGATGTAGCGGCCGATGCGGTTAAAGAGCTTCAGGTTATAAGCGGAGCGTTTAATGCAGAATATGGCCAGGCAATGTCGGGTGTTGTTAATATTGTTACAAAAGACGGCGATAATAATTTCAGAGGAAATATTATTACTTATGCAGGAGATTATGTATCGAATAGAAATAGCACCTTCTGGAATATTAATGACTTTAATCCCACCTCCATAAGAAATATTGAGGGAAGCTTAAGCGGACCTGTGCTTCCGGATAAAATATTCTTTTATGTTAACGGAAGATATTTCTATAATACCGGTTATTTCTTTGGAAGGAGATTATACCTCACTACCGACCAGGCAACCGAAATTCCTAATACAAACGGAACACAATTTAACATAAGCAAAAGCGGGGACAGCTCATATGTACCGATGAATCCGAATGAAAGATTCTACGGCCAGGGAAAATTAACATACCGTCTGCTGGACGGAATGAAGGTCAGCTATAATTATATTTTCGATAAACAGGATTATAAGGATTTTGCCGAACAACGGAGATTAACGCCGGATAACAATCTTCAAAGATTCAGAACCGGTATTTCTAATACTCTCTCAATCAACCATGCCATCAGCAGTTCATCCTTTTATACTCTGAATTTATCTTACTTCTTTAAAGAATACCATCACTATTTATATGAAGACATTTGGACTGATGACCCGAATAATCCCACGCAGTATGTAGATAATTTTATTCATTTTCAGCCTCCTTATCATTTTGAAGTCGGGGGCACCGATTACGAAAGATTTGAAAGAAGCACGGGAACTTATTCGGCAAAACTTGATTGGACCACTCAGTTTAACCAGGAAATTAATGTCCAGTTCGGCGGGGAATTTAAACGGCACCAGATTTTTTATCATAAAATCACACTCTTTCCGTACTATAATGAATCAGGTAGATTGACAGTAGGTATTGCTCCCCTTACATCCACTTATAATGACCAGTACCTGCATAATCCGCTCGAGACGTCCGCATATGTGCAGTCAAAATTTGAAGCGTTCAATTTGATTTTCAACATAGGGGTAAGATTTGATATGTTTGATCCGGACGGTGTTGTTTTAAACGATGCACATTCCGATCCGAACGATGCTCTCTATTATCAATACACTGTGAATGATCCCAACATAGCAAATCCTTTGAAGCCGGGTAATCAGTTTAATGATTTAAATGGTAACGGAGAGTATGATCCCGAGCTGGGTGAAACAATAAAAACAATTGCCGACCGGCAAAGCTATTGGTACAAAAAAGCTTCAATAAAATATCAGTTCAGCCCTCGTATCGGTTTGGCATTTCCAATTACCGATAAAGGGGTGATTCATTTTTCATACGGCCATTTTCTGCAGCTTCCTCCTTATGAAAGAATGTACGAGAATCCTGACTTTGAACTTGGTGTAGGCTCCGGAAATCAGGGATTATTCGGAAATGCAGATTTAAAACCGCAGAAAACAGTAAAAGGCGAGATCGGTTTACAGCAGCAGATAGGGGATGATATTGCAGTGGATTTAACTGTTTTCTTTGAAGACTTCAGAGATTTAACGGGAACACAAACCGATGAAATCCTCGTTTTCGGAAGAGGAGCCGCCTACAGCAGGTATGCGAATTCCGATTTCGGTTTTTCCAAAGGCTTTATCGTAAAATTTGAAAAAAGATTCTCCGCAGGACTGGCTACAAGTGTAGATTATACTTATTCGGTTACAAAAGGAAATGCGTCAAATCCTGCCGATGCAAGAGATGCATTGACAAAGGGTGCATTGCCGGAAACATTTATTGCTCCGCTTGACTGGGATCAGACCCATACACTTAATTTTTCAGTTGCATATTCGAAGGAAAGAGATTACGGATTTTCTTTGATAGGAAATTTCTATACCGGCCAGCCGTATACCCCTTTAGTTAATAAAAATACAAACGTTACGCAGAATGCGTTTCCAAGAAACAGTCAGAGCAAACCGGTAAACTTTAATCTGGACTTAAGACTTTATAAAGATTTTCCGATTGGTCTTACAACCATCTCGTTGTTCTTAAAAGTCTTCAATGTGTTAGATCTTGAGAATCCAAGAAATGTATTTACAAATTCCGGAGATCCTGTATTTTCGTTCGATGAGCTGGATGCCGAAAAGATTAATTTACCATCGTACAACGGAATATCTTTGAGCGATTATTACAACAGGCCGGATTATTTTTCCGAACCGAGAAGAGTAGAGCTTGGACTCTCATATAACTTCTAAAATTATGGAAGCAAAAAAAATGCACAGGAATTTTTTAAAAATATTTTTTCTTTCAGGAATTTTATTCTTAAGTCCCAATCTCTTCGCTCAGCGTGGTGATCCGACATTGCTCTCCGTCGGCCTCCATACAGGAAATAGAATAGGTATTTCCTTTCATAACGACGGTCAAATTGCTGGAATTCTCAGCGGCGTTGATATCAGAGGTGAATGGCCTTTGGGTTCAGGCGAGCATTACATAGGAGATTGTATTCCTCTAATTGGTGTGGAATTCATAAACATGCTCGGAGATACTCTGCATTCCGTGGTCATTTCACGGGGACCCAGAAGCCATCAATCCGAAGAAAGACATCCTGTATTCAACTATTTCTGGGGATGGAACCCGATACCCGGATTCAGAAATTCTAATTATGAATCGGTTGCTATGAGCCATCTCCCACAGTCTTATCCGGTTGGCGGGTGGAATGACCCGGTATCTAGGGACTGGGTTGACGGTTCTGGCACTACTCAGTGGTTCGGGTATTTTGGAAGGGATATAAAAAATGCGGACCAGGAAAGTCTTTTCGATGCTGATGATCAAACCGATGATGAATTTAATTTTAACAATTTTAATGAAAATGAACCGATCTTCTTACCCGACAGCCGGGATCCTTCCAGGCACGGTATGGGATTAAGGATGAGAGTGCGCGGATTTCAATGGTCAAATTTCCTGGCAGAGGATGCAATCTTTTGGCTTTATGATATTACAAATGAAGGAACAACAATTTACAGGAAAGCAGACTTTGGAACGGTAGTCGGAACTCTGGCCGGCGGTGACGGGGACAGCGGTGATGATCTTGGTTTATTTGACCAGCAGGATTGGATTACATATTCATATGATGCACCTCCCGGAATCGGAAATCACGGCCAGAAAGTGGGCTATGTAGGTTATGCATTCCTTGAATCTCCGGGGAATCCTTTTGACGGCATTGACAACGATGATGATTCACAGGATCCGGCTACTCCCAGATTTGAAGAAACAGATTTTGATTCCTTAACATATAATATCGGCGACCAGGTAGTTCTTATCGATCCGAATACTTATGGAAGAACACTTCATCAGATTGTTTCTCTGCCGGATACAGTAAATTCTCTTGGAGTTAGTTTTGTTATTGAAGCTGGTAAGTACTTCCGTGAGGGTCACATTGGCTCAATAGTTAATGGTGTTTCTATTCCCCACTCTTCTGCTTATGACGGAATCGATAATGACTTGGATGGATTGATAGACGAAAACCAGGCAATCCATTATACAACCAGGGTCCGCAGAATAGTAAACGGAGTATTATCCCCGATTCCTCCCTTAAGCTATAAAAATTATGTTACCGGCGCCGGTGTTAATAATCTCTTAATTGATGAACGCAGAGATAATAACATTGATGAAGATAACGATTGGACACAACAGTTTGATGACGTTGGTATTGACGGATTGGGAGAGCAGGATAATAATTATCCGGGGCCCGATCAGGGAGAAGGAAACGGAATTCCTGATCAGGGTGAACCTAATTTTGGTAGAACAGACCCGGACGAATCGGATCAGATCGGATTAACCGGTTTTAACTTTTTCAATCTCCAGGTAGCTCCCGATATGAGGAATGATTCCCTGCTGTGGGGAAGAATGACTCCCGGAAGATTCGATGTAATTTCGCCGCAGCCTCAGGATGGTGATTTTATTTATTCATCAGGATATTTTCCCCTGATTCCCAGCAACGGCAACACCGAAATAAAAGAAAGATTTTCTGTTGCGTTGCTTTTCGGCGAAGATTATGGGGATATAGTAAGCAATAAACGTATTGTTCAGCAGATTTATAATTCCGGATATAAATTCCCCCAGCCGCCGAGGAAACCTAAAATTACCCTTTCGCAGGAAGACGGGAATGTAGTTATTTACTGGGACAGGGAACCCACTGAAAATGACAGGGATTTTATCACTAAGAAGAAAGATTTTCAGGGTTACAAAATTTATAGAGCTACCGACCAGAACTTTGCAGATTCAAGAGTAATTACAAATGCTCAGGGATTTTTAGCTTTTGATAAGCCGATTGCTCAGTATGATCTTATTGACTCAATTGAAAGCTATTTCTACCCTTCCCGTGGACTGCTTGAACAGGTGGGTGGTACAACCTTTTATCTTGGATCAAACAGCGGAGTTGTAAATAAGTATATTGACTCTAGTGTTGTTAAAGGACAAACTTACTATTATGCGGTATGTGCATACGATGAAGGTGATGCCATATTAGATATTTTCCCTACAGAAAATTCCAAATTTATCCGCAGATCAAACACCGGCGAAATAGTTACTGATGATAATACCGGCTACATTACGCCGGGAGCACGCCCTGTCGGCTATGTCCCCGGTTCCTATACGAATTTTCAGAAATCTGAAAATTTTATCGGAACGGGCAGCATTGTTATAGAAATGGTTGATGATGATAAAATAAAAGATGGATATAATTACCAGATAGTTTTTCAGGATACTGCAGTTCAAGGCTATACAAAAAGCTGGTCATTAATCGATTTGCAGACACCGGATACGGTGTTGGTGCCGGGAAATTCCGAACCTATAATTGTGAATCCGCTCCAGTCAATTGAGATACCGGCGGGAGTTGATACCGTTACTGTTAATGGTCTGCCTCATCCTATGAATGGAAGCACTATTTATACGGCTCCGTACGACAGCTTGGTTTCTCAAAATACAACTTTCCAGGGTAATACCCCGGTAAGACACGGATTCAGAGTTCAGCTTTATAATGATCAGGTAATAAAGCTTGATACATCAAAGTCGGGATTTGTCGGAAATTATAATGATCCAAACAGAATACCCTCAATCGCAATTCAGGTATTAACCGACAGCCTTTTGCCTCAAAATAGCGGAACAATAATTCCAAATGATTATTTAGTCGAGTTCTCAAATACTATAGTTGATACTTCGGTAGCCGATACCCTTTTGCAAAGAGGCAGGCCGAATATAGTGCATCCGGCAGTTCCTGTAACATTCAGAGTTAAAAATTTAACAAAGAATCAGTATATCGACTTTGCTTATTTCAAAACCGGAACATTATCATCGGTTTATACAATTGATTTTAAAGAGAATCTATTAGGAGAACTCAAGAGGACATGGAGAGTAGTAATGACATATCTATTTCCCAATGTTCCTATAGAGCAGCAGGGTACATATACAATCTCAACACGCAAACCATTCAATAGAAACGATGTTATTTCTTTTGCAATGCAGGGCGCCAGAATAGACAATGCGCAGGCAAATTCCAATATGGACAACATTAAGGTTGTACCTAATCCATACGTTGTTGCACATGATGCGGAGGCACGCCTTTTAAGCACCCAAACCAGCGGAAGAGGCGAGAGGGAAATAAGGTTTACTCATATTCCTCCCGGATCTAAAATTTATATCTATACAGTACGCGGCGAATTGATAAAAACTTTAACTCACGATAATATGTATGTCGGAGACGTTTACTGGAATTTAAGAACCGAAGAAAATCTTGATGTTGCGTACGGTGTTTACGTTTATGTAGTTGAAGCAGCAAATATCGGTAAAAAGATCGGCAAATTTGCTCTTATTAAATAGCGGAGAAAAAGAAATGTCGAATGTGAAAATAGTCTTACTTATTGCATTCCCAATTTTATTACTGCTTCCTTTAGAAAAGACAGTTGCGCAGACTAAAGTCGGCTCAACGGCTGCACCATTTCTTAATTTAGGAGCAGGTCCAAAAGCAATAGCCATGGGGGGAGCATTTGTTGCTACTGCAAATGATCCGACTTCTCTCTATTGGAATCCGGCAGGGGCTGCAAGAATGCTGTCCAGCGGAGCGGCATTCTCCCACTCGAGCTGGTTTGCGGATATTAATTACAACTGGGCAGGCGCAGTTCTTTCTCTCGGCGATATAGGAGCAGTCGGATTAAGCGTAAACTTTTTAGATTATGGAGATATAGAGGTTACCACAAACGAAGAACCTGAAGGTACAGGCGAAATCTTTAATCCTCAGGATTTTGTAATCGGATTATCCTACGGATATAATTTAACCGACAGGTTTTCAATCGGCGGTACCGTGAAATATGTTAACCAGAAGATATGGAATTCAACTGCGGATGCCGTTGCCCTGGATCTAGGCGTACTTTTTATTTCCGATATCTACGGATTAAGAATAGGAGCCACTATTAATAATTTCGGCTCGGATATGCAGCTTGACGGGAAAGATTTATTAATGCAGGTAGATGTTAATGAGCAGATAAGCGGAAATAACGATCAAATTCTTGCAAAGTTAAATACCGATACTTATCCTCTTCCGCTTACATTCAGAGTAGGTATCGCAATGGATGTTATTAATTTAGAAGATCACCGCTTTACCGTGGGAGCTGATGCCCTGCATCCGAATGATAATTCGGAATCTTTAAATGTCGGCGGTGAATATACTTTTATGAATATTGTCTCCCTTCGGGGAGGTTATAAATCTTTATTCCTCGATAATTCCGAAGAGGGATTAACCCTTGGTTTCGGTCTTAATTATAATTTTGATCCGACTTTAGGTCTATTCTTTGACTACGCATATCAGGATTTCGGAAGACTTGATTATACTCAACACTTCTCAATAGGAGTGAAATTCTAACAACTTTTTAAAAAAAATAATTGTAATTTCTTTCAAAACATTAAAGGAGACAAAAGATGAAAAAAATGTTCTACATTTGCTTCGCAATGTTTATTGCAAGCACGGCTTTTGCTCAGAACATTGAGTTCAATGTTGATATGAGCGTAAAAGCACAGGAAGGGGTTTTTGTACCTGGAACCGATGCTGTACACCTTGCCGGTAATTTCACCAATTGGGGAACAGGCTGGGTAGAAATGACAGATGGGAATAATGATTCAATCTATACGGCAACTGTTGCAATTGATACCGTTACTTTCGATACTTTTGAAGTCGGTGATACTTTGTTATTCAAATTTGTCAGGGGTGATAATTCCTGGGAAAGCGATCCTAACAGAATGCTTGTAGTACCGGAAAATGATACTGCAGTTACTTACTATTTTGACAGAGATAGTATTGTCAGCTTAAGTATAGATCTTACATTTTCATGCAATATGGAATTTGAAATTGTTTCCGGACGTTTCAATCCTTCAGCAGATACATTAACAGTTAGAGGATCATTTAACGGATGGTCCGGTGACGATATGATGACTCCGAGCATTCAGGATCCGAATTTCTATGAAACAACCATATCATATCCTACATCAGCCGGTGAAGTGATCAATTACAAATACGCATATATCAATGCAACCGGAGTTGCCTGGGAAGGCGATCCGAATAAAACTTATACTGTTACGGCAGACGATATCAGTGCGGGTTTTGCTTTTGTCGAAAGAACATACAACGATTTAACTCTTGATGATGTTACAAACAATCCGGTAACCATTAAGTTTGTAGTTAATGTAGATGGAGCAGTTTCTTCAGTCACGGGACAACCGTTCGCAGCAATCGAGAATGTTGTCATCGCAGGTGCTAATCCTCCTCTACAGTGGCCGGGCGGCGGTTGGCCTGATTCCGATTCAAATGCGGTAAAGAATAAATTCCTGTTTAATGATGGTACGAATGGAGATGACGTAGCCGGTGATTCTTTATGGACAATTGAATTGGTATTTTCACAGTATTCACCGTTAAGGATTCAATATAAATACGGTGCGAATTGGGGACTGCCTTCAAATACCGGAAGCAATGATAATGAATCTTCAGTAGGAACAGATCATTTTATTAACTTAACCCCTGAACTTCTAAGCGCTACAGTACGCAACCAATGGAGTGTAATGGGCGATCATGAGCTTGTCGATGTTGTCCTTGGTGTTGAAGAAATACCTGCTGCTCTTCCTGTTGTTTACAGCTTAAAGCAGAATTATCCCAACCCGTTTAACCCGACAACAAATATTCAGTTTGCTATTCCTCAGGCCGGTTTAGTTACAATGAAAATTTATAACATCCTGGGCCAGGAAGTTGCTACTCTTCTGAATGAACATAAAAATGCCGGTACATACACTGTTGACTTTGATGCCTCGGGTTTAAACAGCGGCGTGTATTTCTATAAAATAGAATCAGGTGCATTTACTTCTACGAAAAAAATGAT
>DAISZW010000062.1:7595-17210 GCA_036824595.1 Ignavibacteriaceae bacterium | reverse complement strand
CTCAAACAAAGAAAATGTTGATTTTAAAGTAAAGCTTAAATCTTCTTATTTTTGGTTTATCGATATTTCAAATTAATTTAGTTTTGAACTAAAATTATAGTTTCACATTTGGGCAATAATAATTTGACTCATACAATAACTTTAATCCCCGGGGATGGAATTGGTCCTGAAATTACTAAAGCAGCGATTAAAGTTATTGAATCTTCCGGTGTGAAAGTTGAATGGGAAATCGTTGAAGCTGGGCTAAGTGCCTTGGAGAAATACCGCGATCCGCTGCCGGAGGAAGTCATAAGATCTGTTGCAAGAAATAAGGTTGCGCTGAAAGGACCTTTAACAACTCCCGTTGGGAAAGGATTTAGAAGTGTTAATGTTGCTTTGAGAAAAGAATTCGAACTTTATGTTAATCAGCGTCCCGCAAAAACATTCAAGGGAATCAGAACACTTTATTTTGATCATATAGATCTGGTAATCTTCAGAGAAAATCTTGAGGAATTTTATTCCGGTATTGAACATTATATAGACAGCAGCCGGTCAGCGGCTGAAACAATAGGAATAGTTACCCGCAGAGGATCAGAAAGAATAATCCGTTACTCTTTTGAATATGCAAAAAAGCATGGAAGAAAAAAAATAACCTTAGTACACAAAGCAAATATTTTAAAGTATACCGGAGGTTTGTTCCTCGATATAGGAGAGGAAATTGCCAAGGAATATCCCGAAATTGAGTTTGATAACAAGATAATAGATAATATGGCAATGCAGATGGTAATGAATCCATACCAGTTTGACTGTATTGTTACAACGAATCTTTTTGGAGATATACTTTCGGATTTAGCATCAGGGCTTGTCGGCGGTTTAGGAATGGCCCCGGGTGCAAATATTGGCGACGGTATAGGTATTTTTGAAGCAGTTCATGGTTCTGCTCCGGATATTGCAGGAATGAACATTGCAAATCCTTCTGCAGTTATTTTAGCTTCCGTGATGATGCTTGACTATATTGGAGAAACCGAAAAAGGAAAGAAAATAGAAAAAGCATTGGCTTCTGTAATTCACAAAGGTGTAACTGTAACCCGCGATATCAATAAAGATTCTTATGTGGGTACAATGGAGTTCACAGATGCAGTTATTAAGGAACTGAATGAGCAGTGAAAAATACTCCGTTAAGTCTCATATTCCTAACCGTCTTTATTGATCTGCTTGGATTCGGTATTTTAATCCCGATTCTTCCCATCTTTGCTACAAAACATCTAGGTGTTGATGAAACAGCAATAGGCATTGCCGTTGCTGCATATTCATTAACACAGTTTTTTTTCAATCCTATTTTAGGAGAGCTTTCGGATAAATACGGGAGAAAACCCGTTATAGTGGTTACCCTCCTCCTTAATGCCGCAGGTTATATTATCTTTGCTTTCACTGAGACTTATTTAGTTCTGCTTATATCAAGAATTATTGCGGGCATTGGGGGAAGCAGTATTGGAGTTGCACAGGCTTACATAGCTGATGTTACACCTAAGGAAAAAAGGGCTAAAGGAATGGGGCTGATCGGGGTGGCTTTCGGCTTAGGATTTGTTTTCGGGCCTATGATCGGCGGATATCTAGCAAAATTCGGCTACATGGTTACCGGCTTCGGTAGCGCTTCGTTTTCACTTATTGCATTTGCGCTTACACTATTCTTTTTACCTGAATCTAGAATAAACAAGGTGGGTGAAATAATAAGAAAAAGAAAATTAATAGATTTCGATTCTTTAAAAAAAATATTCCGGAAATCTGATCTTGCCCTCCTCATTACTCTTTTTTTTATCCTAACGTTTTCGGTGGCAAATATATACGGCACCTTCGCTCTTGTAGGCTACAAGGTTTATCATTTTACAGATCTTCAAAATGGATATATGTTTGGAATTGTCGGACTTTCTTCTGCTTTGGTACAGGGAGGGTTATTAAATATCATTTCAAAGTATATAAGTGAAATGAAGCTGATAGTTTTCGGTGCTTTTTTTATGATGATCGGCTTAGCTTTAATTCCGTACAGCGGATCATTCGCCGGGCTTGCAGTAGATGTAATTATTCTTTCACTTGGTACAGGAACACTGCAGCCGACCATTTTAAGCTTGATCTCGGAAGCGGCTTCCGAATCAGAGCAGGGGATTACACTCGGAATTAATCAGTCTTTATCCGCATTCGGGAGAGTACTTGGACCGTTATGGGGCGGGTTTGCATTTGAATTCTTGGGATATCCTTTCCCTTTTCTAACCGGAGCAATATTTACATTAATCATTTTATTATTGGGAATATTTTATCTGCCAAAAGTTGTTCATGTAACAAGCAAGAATGCGAATTTCGCTACTTTGAATAATAAGGAATAAATCTCTATTTATTTCTTCTTCTTTTAAATTTTTTATCCGGCGCTTCGTCCCAATTAATAGTCATATATTCCCCATATTTATGGCCGTATCTGTAAGTTGTTAATCCGGTTACTTTATTGTCATTGAACCAAATAACAACATATTCATTTTCAGTATCGGATTTCAAATCGCAGTACTGCCATGCTTCTCTTGTCCCGTTAAACTGCCGGTTGCCGGGAGTTCCCATAATTTCAAGGACTTCGTTTTTGTTCATACCGGGATTTACCTTGACAGAGTTCTTAGAAGCTGAACATCCGATAAATAAGGAACAAAGAAATGCTGAGAAAAGGATCAATAATTTTATTTTCATGGCGATACCCCATTTTTACTAGTAATTATTTTATTGAAGACAAATTAACCCTGGAACATTAATGTAAAAGCTGAATTCTTCTATTAGACAAAGAATGCCGGCTAAATATTTAATATTTACTAAATTTTTTTTCCAAAATCTTATCTTATTCAAATTGGAAAGTTATTACTATTCCTGTAAAATAAAATATCCATGTGTATTTAATTTGCGGAATAAAACTTGGATATTTCATCGAATGCTTTTTTTCTTCCCCATGAATATAAATTATTTGAATTCTCATTATCCGGAGGGAGTACTTTTATAAGGCCGAAATTTGCCATATCGAGATCATATTTATGGTTTACATTATACCGTGCTTTCCGTGCAACAAAAGTATAAACAAACGCAGCGTACACATTTTGCTTCAGATAAATATTAAGTAAATCAATAAGATATTTTGCCTGAACACCTTCATCTCTTGTACATACTTTTTTCAGCACCGGCTTCGAATCTTTCCAGTCAACAACTGAATAACCCCAGGCTCCTTTTTTATCCGCCCCTTTATAACTGCAACATCCGAATTCCGTAACAGCCAATTTTTTTCCCTTATGGATTAATTTTCTGATGGTTTTTCCGTACTTCCATGAATTAAACCTATTCCGGTAATAATTAACCGATACTATATCGAACAATTTCCAATTTATTCTTTCCCACTGTCCGGAGGCATATGTTATTTCGCCTTTGAAATGCTCCCGTGCTGTCGATACTGCTTTTTCTAAAAAATTATTAAGTTCTTTATGGAACCCCAAACCAAGGCTGTTTTTCATCATTGACATCGGTTTAGATAAATTTGGAATTCTATCATGCGTAGTTTCACCTTCAATAAATCCTTTTAAATCGAGTGAAAACTCATTTCCCAACACATAGACTATTTCCGGCGAAATCTCTCTCAGTTTTTCCGCCGCCTTTGAACATTCTACTATATATTCAAGAGTCTCTTCAAGTGATGCATTTATGCGGCGCGGCGAAAACCAGACAATCAATCCTTCTTTGACTGCAATGGTTGAGCACTCAACCAGTTTTGCTAAATCTCTCCCGTAAATACGGACCGCATTGCAATTCAGTTCATTTTTAATAATTCCTAATTCTTCTATCATTTTTGATGTAGTTAAATTGCTTCCGGATCCTATAGGAACACCGACATCATAGTTTACTCCTTTTATTTCGATTTTGTTCATGATGTTTTAATCTTAATAAATTAAATTATCAACATAACAGATATACAATTCTTGAAAAATATTCATCATTAAAAAAAATAATTATTTTTTAATAGACATAAAAAGAATGCCGAATGAAAGATAAATTGCAGGAATCAAAGAGTCTATAGGGAAGAATCCTTTAGTTATCAAAGGATGTAATATTGAATCTAGAGAGCATCTGCAGAAAAAGTATTCCCCTGCATTATATCACCGGTTGTAAAACCTTTATAAAACCACTTCTTCCTTTGCTCCGCAGTTCCATGAGTAAATGATTCAGGAACAACATAGCCTTGACTTCTTTTTTGAATTGTATCGTCTCCGACAGCACTTGCCGCGTTTAATGCTTCTTCAAGATCACCGCTTTCAAGCAGATTCTGTTGTTCTGTATAATGTGCCCAAATACCTGCATAAAAATCTGCCTGAAGTTCTAGTCTGACGGAATACTCATTATAGTCTTCCTGACTAAGCTGGGAGCGGAGCTCATTCATTTTATCCATTGTTCCGGTTAGCTTTTGAATATGATGCCCGACTTCATGAGCTATTACGTAAGCCATTGCAAAATCACCCGGAGCTTTAAATCGCTGCTGAAGCTCATGGTAGAAACTCAAATCGATATATAACTTTTCATCACCCGGACAGTAAAACGGACCTGAAGAGGAACCTGCCGTTCCGCAAGCAGATTCAACACTGCCGCTGAACAAAACTAATTTAGGTTCGACATAAGCAGCGCCTTTTTCCTGAAAGATATTATGCCAGACGGTCTCTGTTTCAGCCAGAACAACCGAGACGAATTGTGAGAGTTCTTTTTCTTCCGCGCTCTCGGTGTAATTGGAACTTGTTGATTCGCCAGTTTGTTCATTTTGAAGTATCGAGGTTGGATCACCCCCCAGCAGGTACAGCACAACAACAACTATAATTGTTCCGATACCGCCGCCTGCAATACCTTTCGCCGACATTCCCCGACGATCCTCGACGTTTGAACTTTCCCTTCTTCCTTTCCAGCGCATAATCCAACCTTTCGAAAAAAATTATTATGTATAATTAATAATTAAAAATAAATCTTTTAATTATTAAACTGGTTTCTTTCTGAACATACGGTAAATAGCAAGTAATATTATTGCTCCAATTGTTGCTCCGATAAAACCGGCAGCTTCGCCTTCCTGATAAATACCTATAAACTTTCCCAAATAAGTAAATATTATAGAGCCGGCAATACCAATCAGTATTGTTATAATAATTCCGCCCGGATCTTTACCCGGCATGATGAATTTTGCCAGTGCACCGGCAATAAGACCAATAAGAATTGTCCAAAGTATAGACATACTCCACCTCTTTTTTATTGATGAATATATATTACAATTAATTAGTTTTAGCAGTAAATCTTTTTACTAAAATTTTTATTGTCCATGCAACCAGCAGTAAAACAATAACTGCTGCAGCTATAGGAATAAAAATAGCTATAGCTGCCAGAGTTGCCGAACTGCCCAATTCAACAGACGATAATACCGGATTTCCCAAACCCCCGGTCGTTGCGGTTGATGCTATTCTTGTTGATCCCGTCAATGTTTGAATTGTTGCGGCAACACCGCCGCCGGCAATTATAGCCAAAGTCCATTTTAAAAGCGGTGACATTCCTAAAACAACTGATGCCATTAAAATAATTCCGGCAATTACGGCAACAGGCGAGGCAATTGTATCGAGGATATTATCTATCCATGGAATATAGTAAGCACCAATTTCAAAAATTGTTGCAATACTGAATGTAATCAATGCCGGGACAGTGCCTATCCAGCTGAATGATTCTGCAAGTGTTAAATTTCCGGATATTGATGCAATACTTATAATGAGAAACGGAATAAAAATCCTGAAGCCGCTTGCTGCGCTTAAACCTAATCCCATTAATACAGTCAGCAGTATTTCAAAGTCCATTTTTGATTATTACAATTTATTGAACCGTTCAGGATTACCTGCCGGCAAAAAGCTTTTCAGTGAATATAAATGAAAGTTGTGGTATATATTTATACCACAAATGATTTTTTCCGGTTTTTATCTGGATATTGTTAAGGATTCGGAATTTTAATTTGTTGTCCTACCTTAATCATGTCAGGATTTTTAAGCTGATCTTTGTTGGCATTAAAGATCTGCATGTATTTGTTAGCATCTTTGTAATAATGCTTAGAAATTTTGCTCAAGCTTTCACCGCTCTTAACCGTATGCAAATGGTAGTAAGTGGTATTTAGAACCTTAATATCAGCGCTTACTTCCTTTTGTCCTTCTCCGCCGACTTCTTTTATTTTATCCCAGATCGAATTTTTTTCATATTGAGTATTGACCGATCCGGATACTTTTAATTTACCCGCTTCCTCTTTAACATTAAGCCCCTGGACGTTTAACTCCTTGGCCAATGCTATAACGGGACTATATTTAGTTTGTAAAGACATAAAACTTCCTTTCTCTGTTAAATTACAGGAAATGCAAGTTTAAGATTAACCTTGTACTGCGTTATTTTTCCGTCTTCAATGGCTGCCATCTGCTTAATTACTTCAAAACCGGTGATCCCTTTTATAGTTTCTGATGCTTTATTTAATGCTTGAACGATTGCATCATCAAAACTTTTAGGAGAGATACCGATGATTTCAATTACCTTTACAGCGCCTTTATTAATATGGCTGCTCATGACCCCTCCGTTTTTAAAACAAATTTTAGAAAAATGTCATTAAGCTGTTTTTACAAATGCTTTTTTAATAGCACCAATGATAGCCATTAATACACCTCCTCCAACACCGCCGCCAAGAATACTCCCGATGATACTGCCGACATCCGTACCGCCGGTTTCTGTACCGACGCCAAGCATTCCCAGAAGCTGTCCGCCCAGTCCGCCTCCCAATATGCCGGCAATTGAATTCCAAACTGTGCCTAAAGATTGTTTCTTCATTAATGAACCGGCAACGTTTCCCCCTACTGCTCCACTAATTAACTGGATAATGACAGGTAATAATTCTCCCATGATACTCCTACTGTGAAATTATTAATTAAAAATACGGCGATTACCGCCGCGGTTTATTTTATAACTTTTGTAATAAGAACTATTTTTTGCTGAATAATCCGCCAAGGAGGTCCATTCCTTGACTCAAAATATCGCCTTGGGGTACTTTCCCTTCGGGTGTTAATTTGTCTACAACTTTGGGCAGCATGTTTGATAATTGTTTGGTTAGAGCATTCTTATCCATACCAAGTTTTGATGTGAGTGAGTTAATTGTATCATCGCCAAGAGCTTTTTGGATTTGATCTGCCGAAACCGGAAGGTTCTTTCCCGTTCCTACCCATGATGATACAACATCTCCCAATCCTTTTGAGGTGAATTGACCGATCAATCAGTTTAATCCTCCGCTTTGGCTCCCGATTAAATTCATTATTGCAGATACTATTTCATTTTGATTTTTTGCACCGCTTCCAAGGACTGATTTAACGGTATTTACTATATTCATAGTATTACCTTTCTTATTTTTTTACATTTAAATAAAACGATGTATGAAATCAACCCTCGGTATGCTTTCGTTGAATGTACTAATTTATCTGTCATGGGGACACTTATAAAAAAGTTTTTCCTATAAAGGATTACTGTTCTTACATAGTGTTTCGGAAAACTAAATTACATCTTAGTGCTTCAGGAGAGTTTTTCGCGCTGATATATTTTGGAATGAAATCAGACAGCACTAATTCGGCCCTCACTTTATAGGAGCAAAATTGCTAAATGAAATTTAGCATTTTATTTTAACTAAAGTCAACTATGAATTTTACAATTTTCTTTGATTTTTACACAATTTGCAAGTATTCAAACTGCATCTTATATGATTTTCAAACAGGAATTATCCGCTTATTAAATAGAAAATTTCGTATGGATCTTAATTAGTAGAATTCTTTTTACGGCCAAAGCCATCCGAATATTCCGCCGGTCACCAGTCCGTAGATTAATCCGTCAAACATTGATTTAAACGTCGCCGACCATTTTTTATTAAACCAGATACTGTTTTGGAGCAGGGCTAAGCTGTATCCGATAAATGCCGTACAGCCAGCAAACCTGAAAGCTGAAAGGTATTCCGCACCAGGTTCAAGAGCACGCCCGGCAATATATGCCGCAAAGATTCCTACAACCACACAATAGAAAAACCAGGATACAAGGCTTGGAGCCATTTTTACGGGTAAAGGAAATATTGTCAGGGAAGCTACAGGTCCGGTTTTCATTTTCTGCTGAAATTCCGCAGAATTTCTTTCACGGTTACTGGTTGGGCAAGGTATCATATAATCGCCTGGAGGAATATTCAATTTTCGCAAATCATTCATAAGTTCATTTTCAGATTCCGCTTTACTGAAATCGCTGTTGTGATAGTTTAATACGGAATGAATGATTGAACTGATTATGAAAACCGCAACAGCAGAAAGCAATATGGGAAGCCAGAGAGTGAATATTGAAACCATTTGAACCTCCTTAATTAGTGCTCATTTATAATGATACAGATAAAACTTAAAGCGAGAGAAGACTGGAAGAATTATTTAGGTCCACAATAATTTAATTACATAAATCTTTATAAAATATAAAATTATTGGTATAAACTGAAACTATTATACAAACAGTGAATAACTAATTATCAATTATTGATGCAAGAATTTCAGCAGCTTCTTCACATTGAGCTTGTGATACATCGAGATGTGTAACAATCCGTATGGTTCTTGGTCCCAATGCAAACATCAAAACACCTTTTTCTCCGGCCTTTGATACTACATGGTTTGCATCGAGGCTGTTTTCTTTTAGATGAAAAATTATAATGTTTGTCTGCACTGTCGGGAGATCAATCAAAACTTTACTGCATCCAGCGAGCCGGTTCGCAATAATCTCTGCATTTCTATGATCTTCTTCCAATCTTTTAAAATTGTGCTCGATTGCAAATAGACCTGCTGCCGCAAAAATTCCGACCTGCCTCATTGCCCCGCCGAACATTCTCCTGTAACGCACGGCTTTTTGAATAATTTCTTTTTTGCCGGCGAGAAGCGATCCGCCCGGCGCTCCAAGCCCTTTTGAAAGAGCTACTGAAACCAGATCAAATGGTACTGCGAGTTCTTTTACAGTTTTTTTGCTTGCAATCGCAGCATTCCATAAACGCGCTCCATCCATATACGAAGCAATTCCTTTTTCTTTTGCTGCACTGCATATCTTTACTGCTTCATCCTGAGGAAAGATTATTCCTCCCGAACGGTTATGTGTATTTTCAACCTCAACAAGAGTAGTAGGTGGGTGAAGTAAATGTCCGGAAGGTTTTACAGCATTGAGAAATTCTTCTAAAGAAAAAATTCCTTTAGATCCGATCTCTGTAAATTGAACACCGGAATTAGCAGCACCTCCACCGGTCTCATGTAAAACAGCATGACTCTCCCGGCTTACAATTACATCGTCTCCAGGATGAGTCAATGTTCGTAAGGCAACCTGGTTTGCCATTGTGCCTGAAGGGAGCCACAGTGCTTTCTCTTTTCCAAGCAATGAAGCAATTTTTTCCTGCAGTAAATTTATTGTCGGGTCTTCGCCGAATTGATCGTCGCCCACCGGAGCCGAGGCAATTGCTTCCCTCATCTCCTTTGAAGGTTTTGTAACTGTATCAGATCTAAGATCTAT
>DAISZW010000062.1:0-7495 GCA_036824595.1 Ignavibacteriaceae bacterium | reverse complement strand
TTTCAAGTGATTCAGAATAGATTTTCGCAGAACTGAAAAGAGGTTCTTTATCTTCCTGCATGTCCCTGTTGTAGCTTAAGGGAAGCCCTTTCATAACTGACGCAAAAGAGATATAGTTGCCGTATACTCTTCCTGTTCTGCCTCTTATAAGTTCGGCGAGATCGGGGTTTTTCTTTTGAGGCATTAAAGATGAACCGGTTGAAACTTCGTCATTAAATTTTATGAAATTCCATTCCTTTGTTGACCAGAGAATCAGTTCTTCGGACAGGCGGCTTAAATGCATCATTCCTATTACGCATGTATTCAGCATATCGAGAACAAAATCTCTGTCGGAAATTGAATCCATTGCATTTTGTGATGGAGATTCGAAGCCGAGTTTTGAGGAGGTAAAATCTCTATCAAGAGGCAAAGTAGATCCGGCTAATGCACCCGATCCAAGAGGGGATTGATTTAATGAATTTTTAAGAAACTGTAATCTTAATAAATCCCTTTCGAGCATTTCTACATAGGCCATAAAATGAAAAGCAAGCGATACAGGCTGAGCCCTCTGCAGGTGAGTGTAACCGGGGATTATAGTTTCAAGATTCTCAGAAGATATTTCAACCAGGGTGAGCTGAAGATTTTTAATCAATTCTTGAAGAATTTCAGTTTTTTTTCTTACCCATAATTTAAGATCGACTGCAATTTGATCGTTGCGGCTTCTGCCGGTATGGAGCTTGCCGGCAGTTTCGCCTATTAACTCAAATAATCTTGATTCAATTGCGGAATGGATATCTTCAAATTTCTCCGGATCAGGCTTCCACTTTCCGTCGTTCCAGTCATTTTCTACTTGCGTCAAGCCTTCGAGTAATTCTTTTTCTTCAGCCTGGCTGATAATTTTGATCTTAGCCAGCATCCGGGCATGAGCTTTGCTCCCTTCAATATCTTCAAGAATCAATTCTATGTCAATGCTCAAAGATGAGGAATACTTTAATGCCCTTGGGTGCAGTTCTTTTTTAAATCTCCCGCCCCATAACATTAAATTGTAACCTCTTCTTTTAGTGCATTTTGAGCTGCTGAAATTGTCTTATACGGAAGGCCATATATTTTGATAAATCCCTCGGAGGCCTTATGATCGAATTTATCATCGGAAGTATATGTAGCAAGCTCTTTATTATACAAGCTGTATATCGATTTTCTCGAAAGTGTTTTAATGGTTCCCTTGTAGAGCTCTAATTTAATTTCTCCCGTAACGGTTTCTTGTGTAGAATCGATAAAAGATGTAAGAGATTTGAAAAGGGGAGAATACCAGAGTCCGTCATATATCAGGTTTGCATAAATAACAGAGACATGCTGTTTGAACCTGGAAGTTTCTTTATCAAGTATAAGCTTTTCCAGCTCTTTATGTGCGGCATGTAAAATAACTGCTGCGGGGGCTTCATAAACCTCTCTTGATTTTATTCCGACAACCCTGTTTTCGATTAAATCAAGTCTGCCGATTCCATGAGCTGCACCCATATCTCTTAACTGGGTAACAAGCTCAACGGAGCCTAGTTCAATCCCGTCCAGAGTAACCGGGATTCCCTTTTCGAAACCGATTGTAATTACAACCGATTTTTCGGGTGCATATTTAGGATCAACTGTAATTTGGAATGCATCATCGGGAGGCGCAGCTTCGGGATCTTCAAGAGCACCGCACTCAATTGCTATTCCCCATAAATTCTCATCGATTGAATAAGGGGATTTTTTTGTTGCATTCACGGGAATTCCATTCTTCAAGGCATATTCCATCTCTTCCTCTCTGCTTCTAAATTCCCATTCTCTCAGGGGTGCAATAACTTTGAGATGAGGAGCTAGGGATTGTACCCCGACTTCAAATCTTACCTGATCGTTTCCTTTCCCGGTGCAGCCGTGTGCTACGGCATCTGCATTTTCCTGAATTGCAGTATCAACAAGCATTTTGGCGAGAAGCGGTCTGCCTATTGCAGTGGCCATCGGGTATTCACCCTCGTAAATTGCTCCGGCTTTTAACGCTTTCCATACATAACCGGTTAAGAATTCTTCTCTAAGATCATAAACAAAAGATTTTACCGCGCCGGTTTTTGCCGCTTTTTCTTTTAGACCTTTTATTTCGTTTACCTGGCCTAAAAATCCTGTTGCAGTAATAATTTCAGCATTATATTTTTCTTTCAGCCATTTGACTATTACAGACGTATCTAAACCTCCGGAATAAGCCACTACAATTTTCATTATTTTCTCCTTTCTATCCGCCAAAAGGGCATTAGTTTAGTTTTGATTATTTAACACCGTTCTGTTCGGTCATCATTATTTTTATAAAATTTATTAGCTCGTTTAGATGCTTTTGACTGCTAGGAATCACCAGCACGGTATCATCTCCGCCGACTGTTCCTAATATTTCATGTTTGTTTAAACGGTCGATATAATGGGCAACGCCCTGAGCACGACCGGCTAATGTGCGTATAACAATCAAATGTTCATTATGATGCACGCTGAGTATTTCAAAGCCGATAAGCCGCGAAATTTGTTTTCCCGATTCCTGTGCATCAAGTACATACCTGGTACCTTTTTCAGTATTAATTCTTACAACTCCAAGTTCAGCAAAATCCCTGCTTAGAGTTGCTTGGGTTGCCGGAACTCCCTCTTCATTAAGTAATTTGGCTAAAATTTCGTGTGAAGCAATAAAGCGGTTGGTAAGTAATTCCTTAATCCTGTTTAATCTTCTTAATTTGGTTGACATCAAGTCACCTAATTTTTATTATTAATTTCTGGTAAAGATTCAACTACTTTTCTAAATCTGCCGAGAAATTTTACTATTTCTTTTTCGGAGATGATGAAGGGAGGGAGTATTCTTAAAACAGTATCTCCGGATGTTCCAACAACTACTCCTTCTTCAATTAATTTTCCTGCAATATTCTTTGCCTGGTATCCTTCAATAAATTCGATCCCTATCATCAATCCTTTCCCCCGGATATCCTTTATTTTATTGAGGTGAAGGGAATGAAGCGAGTTTACTAAAGTGCTGCCGAGACTGCCGATTTCTTTTAGTAATTTTTCATCAATAAGATTAACAACTTTAATTGCCGCAGAAACTGCAATGGGATTACCGCCGAAAGTTGAACCATGGTTCCCGGGTTTTATTTGATCGCCGATTTCTTTACTGCATATAACTGCGCCGATAGGAAGTCCGTTGGCAAGACCTTTTGCAATTGTAACAATATCCGGGATTATTCCGGCATGCTGATATGCAAAAAATTTTCCTGTTCTTCCCAATCCGCACTGCACTTCATCCAGAATCATTAAAATGTTTTTTGAATTGCAGAAATCCCGAATTTCTTTTAAGTAATTTTCATGAGGGACATTTATTCCGCCTTCCCCCTGAATCGGCTCAATCATTACTGCAATTGTATTTTCATTATATGCTTTTTCGATCTCTTTTATATCATTATATGGCACATGAGTAAAGCCGGGTAGAAGGGGAGCGAAACCTTCCTGGAGTTTAAGCTGTCCGGTTGCGGAAAGGCTTCCGTAGGTTCTTCCGTGAAATCCGTTTAAAGCTGTTATTATATGAAACTTTCCTTTGCCGAATTTTCTTGCAAATTTAATAGCAGCCTCTACCGCTTCCGTGCCTGAGTTGCAGAAAAAGGAATAATCCAATCCGCTTTTTGCAGATAGTTTTTCCGCAAGCTTTATCTGCAGCGAAGACTCAAAAAGATTTGACGTATGCCAGATCTTATTTATCTGTTCAGTTACTGCAGCTTTGATTGCAGGATGATTATGTCCTAAGCCTGTAACCGCAATTCCGCACAAGAAATCGAGGTATTCTTTTCCTTCAATATCATAAAGATAGACGCCGTCGCCCTTTACAAACTCAACGGGAAATCTGTTGTAATTATTAAGCAGCGCCGTTGAGTTCATATTCTTTATCTGCTGATCCGGTAATCCAAGTTCCGTTTTCATATTTTTTATTTAATTGGGAAATTTCTTTTTCAGTCAGATCTGATCCGATCCAGATATTATTAATACCTTCTTTAATCAGAGCAGAACAGCTGTTTAATTTCGGAATCATTCCGTTGTTTATTTCACCTGAAAGAATACCGTTTACGATCTCTTTTTCAGTAATAAAGGATTTAATTTTTCCGTTTATCTTTACACCTTCCACATCGGAGAAAAAGAAGACGGTATCGGCATGTACGGCTTTAGCTAGAACGCCCGTAAAAATATCGGCATTAACATTCATCAGGCTGCCGTTTACATCCCGGCATACACTAGAAAAAACAGGAATAACATTCTGCTCAAGAAGATTAATTATCCATTCTACGGAACCGGAAAGGTAAGGAGTTCCGACAAATCCAAGTTCTTTTCCATTAAGATAATCTGCGACAAAAGAACCTCTGTCGATTCCTGAAAAACCGGCAGATTCAATTCCGGCTGAATTTAACTTTGCATTGAGCTTGCTGTTAATTAATCCGGCCTGTACTGCGGCGGCAACATCCATTAATTCTGAAGTAGTAACTCTTTGGCCGTTTATGAAGTTTGATTCAAGTCCAAGTTTTTCTGCCCAGCTTGTAATATCTTTACCGGCACCATGAACAATGATAATCCCTTCATAAAGCTTTTTTAACTTTTTTATTTTTTTTGTCCATATTCCGGTAGAGATGAATTCATTTATTGTTTTTCCGGAAATTTTCAAAATGGCAATCTTCATTTAAATCTCCTTTCCTTAAGTCCTGTAATCGGAGTTTATCTTAACATATTTTTCGGTCAAGTCGCATGTCCACCATGTTGTTCCTTCCGTGCCGATACCCAGATCGACGTTAATTTCAAATTCAGGCTTCTTTAAAATTTTAAGAGCGGACACTTCATCCAATGCGAGAATGTAGTTGGGTAGAAGGACGGGCAGCTTATCAAAGTGGATTGAAACCTTTTCAGGAACAATTTCTGCCCCGCTTTGTCCCGCTGCGCTTAGAATTCTGCCCCAATTAGCATCTGCCCCATAAATTGCTGTTTTAACAAGGGACGAATTTGCAATTGATTTTCCTACCAGATCGGCATCAATTTTAGATTTTGCATTCTTCACAGATATTTTAACCAGCTTTGTTGCTCCTTCACCGTCGGCAACTATTGATTTTGCCATTTCAAGGCACAGAGTATTTATAGCATTTTTAAGCATGTGGCAGTCAATTGTGTTTTCCAGAACTTCAATATTGGATCTTCCGTTTGCAAGAATAATAACCATATCGTTTGTGCTGCATTCGCCGTCAACAGAGATTTTGTTAAAGGATTCGCTCACAGCTTCCGATAATAATCTTTGAAGCAGCGAGCTTTCGACATCAGCGTCAGTGGTAATGAAGCCGAGCATTGTAGCCATATTGGGAGCAATCATTCCGCTTCCTTTGCAGATTCCGCCAAGTGTCACATCACCGCTTCCAAGTCTTACTTTAAGAGCAAAAGATTTAATCTTGGTATCGGTTGTCATTATTGCTTCTGCAGCGTTCAGGCCTCCGCATTCGGAAAGATGATTTACAATTTTGCTGATGCCGGATTTCATCTTTTCCATCGGCAGTTTTTTGCCGATTACTCCTGTAGAGCCGATTAAAATTTCGTCCGGATTAATCCCGAGTTTTTGGCTAAGGAGTTTTTGAGATTCGATTGCATCATTATAGCCTTGCTCACCCGTGCAAGCATTTGCATTCCCGGAATTAACCAGAACAGCTTTAATCTTTTTTCCCTGCTTAATAATTTCCTGGCTGATTAAAAGGGGAGCGGCTTTAACTTTATTAAGCGTAAATGTGCCTGCTGCCGAGCATGATTCTTCAGAATAAATGAGGGCCAAGTCTTTTTTCTTCTTTTTTATACCGCAGAAAATTCCCGCGGCTTTAAAACCAGGCGTGCTGGTTACCGATCCGTTTTCAATAAACTGCTGCATATTTCACACTCTGCTGAAAAATTCCAAGACTTTCATCCCAGCCGCAGACTTTATTCAAATTCTGAATTGCCTGACCGGATGCTCCTTTAATTAAATTATCAATCGCCGAAGCAACAATAACCACATTTTCATTTACCGAAATATGAAGATCGCAGAAATTGGTATTGACTACCCACGATAGATTCGGAGGAGTTTCTCTCAGCCTGACAAAAACAGAATCTTTATAGAAGCCATTAAATGCGCCGATGATTTCTTCCTTATCAATTTTATTCTTCAAATGAATAAAGGAGGTGGAATAAATCCCTACAGAAACAGGAAGAAGGTGGGTTGCAAAAGAAAAAGGAGAATTAAAACCATGTTCTTTAAGCATATGTTCAATTTCCGGCTGATGCCTGTGCGTATTTAAATTATACGCAGAAACGTTTCCATCCATTTCAGACATCATCAATTCGGTTTTAGGAGTTTTGCCTGCGCCGCTGGTCCCCGAATATGCAGAAACACTGACGGATAAAAGATCGGTGCTGAAATTTTTAACTATAGGGAGCAATGCAAGCAGAGCTGCGGTTGGATAACACCCCGGATTGGCAATTAAATTTTTATCTGCGTAGTCTGTTTGATAATAATCAGCTAATCCGTAAACTTTTTCTTTAAGGAGCCATGGGGAAGTATGTTCTTTATTATACCATTTTAAATATTCTCCGGCGGAGTTCAATCTATAATCACCGCCGAGATCAATTATCTTCTTTCCTTTTTGAAAAAGAATAGGAGCAAACTTAAGAGCTTCACCATGCGGCAAAGCAATAAAGTAAGCGTCATGTTCAAATGAAAGATTGTCGGCAGATTCTATAACAGAATCATCCGTTATATTTTGAAGATCAGGGAATAGTTTTAATAAATTCTGTCCCGCAGTTGTAAATCCATATACTTTAAATTCTTTAATGAAGGGATGCTGGCTGCAGAACTGCACCAATTTTTTCCCGGTATATCCACTTCCGCCTATTATTCCTATTGAGATCATAATTAAACTTTCCTTTCTGCTGAAGCTTGCCGCCTCGATGAGGTTAAAAATCTAGTTATTTAAAAAAGAGAAAAGATTTTGTTTACCCCTAACGGGGACGACGTGAATCTGGTCTGTTACCCGGCAGACATAAATGCAACAACTGAAAAACATCAGTCAGAAGTGAAATATTTAAAGAGAAAATTTTCATTGCGGAGAGAAAATACAAGATGCGAAAACATTTGTCAATAGGCAAGGTGAATAAAAATACAAAAAAATTGTATATGAAGGATAAAAATTCATTATTATTGAATAAATATTCAAATTTATGAATATTATTGCAGCAATTTTAAATTAAAAAATGAATTTAATTTATAAAAAGAGAGTGGTATCCTGAAGGAGAAACTGGATGGATGTGGTATATAGGAGACAATAAATTTGCGGCTAAACCGCTGTTAATTTATATAACACAAAGTTCAGAAGGGCAATACCTGCAATTACCATGATAATCAATGTAACATTTAGAAATTTTTTCTTGCTTCGAATGATGTCGCATCCTGTTGGTGTATGCC
>DAISZW010000330.1:0-1453 GCA_036824595.1 Ignavibacteriaceae bacterium | reverse complement strand
GGTTAAGATTTTTTATTCTCAATTTTCTTTGCTTCTTCATCAGTGCTATTAATCTCATCTTTAGCACCCTTTTTAAACTCACTTATACTATTACCAAGGCTTCGGGCAAGCTCAGGAATTTTCCTTGCACCGAAAAGAAGCAGGATTACAAGAATTATTACGATTATTTCGCCGATCCCTAATCCAAACATTTTCTTTACTCTTTTTTTAATTTAATATGTTAATGAGTGAATTAAAAAATTAAGAACTGTTCATTATACGGAATATAGAATAATAACATTGCAGAATACCTGCAGCCGCCGGCTGCACTTCAGAAGAGAATTAAGCGCCCTAATTATCTACAGAACGAATAAGATTTATGTAAAGTAATTATATTAGATAAAAAATAGATTTAGCAGCGGTCATTGTCAATAATCCGGAACAATAAACATTTCCTCTTCAGCAACCTATAAATGGCAACTGTATGACTACTGAATGACAACCGAATGACCATTTAATGACAACCGGATGACTATTGAACGGTCAATGATTTATTCTACAAATGCAGCTCCACTATATCACCATCGTTCAAAACATGATCTCGTCCGACAAGCTGACCATCGAATACACCTTGACCCCAAACGCGTGCGGTTTTCAGATGTTCTAAAAAATCTTTGTGCAATTTTGCAGCAAACTCTTCAACAGTACTTCCTTTTTTCAGAATAAAGGGGATTGTCTTGTCTGCTTCATGCCCAGGCGGTTTTGAATAAACACGAATCAGCTTCATTTCCCTAATTATAAAATCAAGCATTTGATTTATATTCCTGCCCGTTTTTATGGAGATAGGGATGCAAATCCATTCGTTATGCAAAAGATCATTTAGAACTTCATAATCTTCATCCAGTCCCTCAATATCATTTTTATTTACTGCGATGATGAAAGGAATGCGGGATATTCTCTGTTCAATGTTTTCAAGCTTTTTAGAAGGCGAAGCGATATGAAAATGCTCAAGTATTTCAACAGCATCTTCAAACTGTTCAATTGGATTTCCCTGTAAGTCAACCATTAAAAGTATAAGATCTGCTGTCTTGATTAACTCAATTAATTCCTGTTCTACGTATTCTTTATCGAGAGGAGGAGTATCAATTAACTGCAGATGAATGTTTTCATATTCAACCATGCCGGGAGTAGGGAACCACGTTGTATAAGGATACTCGGATACTTCCGGTTTCGCATGTGTAAGAGCAGATATCAAAGATGATTTGCCAACATTCGGCATTCCGACAACCACTATTCTTCCGGCCCCTTCTTTTTCTATATGGAAATGACTCTCATGCTTCCCTGTTTTTTTACTCTGCTCCGCTTGGGATTTTATCTTTGAAAGTTTTTTTCTGTAATCTGCTCTTAATTTATCTGTGCCTTTATGCTTGGGAATAGTGCTGATGAGATGCTCCAATGCCTCGGCTTTTTCAAC
>DAISZW010000220.1:0-5101 GCA_036824595.1 Ignavibacteriaceae bacterium | reverse complement strand
GAGCTTCTAATTATGTTTTGAATCGGGAAAAAGTTTTCCGAGAAAAGTTTCTTTTACCGGTTTTAAATGTATGTTGGCGTACCCTTCCAGGTCCATCCCCTGACCTCTCTGCTTAACCGGTTTAGATGCATAAATTGATTTTGCAAAATTAATTCTGTCTTTAAGGGTATTAAAAGAAAGGAGAATGCTGTCGCCGCTGCCGCGGTGAATAATTCTTAAACTATTATCTTCCGGTAATTCTTCAATATCACACTTGCTCGAAAAGATTGTGTAATTAATTTTCACTGAAGGCTGTTCAATCCCGTAAACGGGATCGATATACAGTTTTCCAGCAAACTGAGAAATGCTTATCTTGCTTTTATATCTTCCAAATCGCCTCATACCTAAACCTTCCATATTCTCCGAAAATAATATCCGCATTTAATTATAATTAAGATGTGATTCGTTTCTCTTATTTATCTGCTTTCTTAGGAATTTATTGAAATGAACTAGGTTTAATGATAATTGAACTAGTATTATTATTATGCTATTTTTGAAAAGCAGTTCTAATTATTCATTTATAATTGATATTTGTAATTTGTTCATTATTTGATATTTGTAATTTGTTCATTATTTGATATTTGTAATTTGTTTTTTGTTATTTGTTTATGATGCACCCGTAGCTCAACTGGATAGAGCGCTTGACTACGGATCAAGAGGTTGAGGGTTCGAATCCTTCCGGGTGTACAAAAGGATTTCGGATTTGGATTTACGATTTTGGATTTACGATTTGATTCTCTGTGTTCTCCGTGTCTCTGTGGTAAATTACATCAAGAGGCAGAGTTTTTCTCCTCGCTCCTACTCCCACTTACAAATCGAATTAACATAATCCGCGGAGCCGTCGCTCAGCCAGCCGTCTAACTGCGCGGGTTCTTTCAACTGCTGTCCTCTAAACCGCGGGACGGAGACATACTGGCAGTCCATTTCCGGCAGAGAAGTCATGTCTCCCCATAATTTTTCGAATTGAGTAATAGGATAGATATCTTCCTGCCCTTTTCCCCATCTTTTTTTAACATCTTTTATAGTAATGTAGGTCGGCATTTTTGCTGCTGTATTCCGTACAGATTCCAAAACAAGCTTTTCATTATCCAGGTCATTTCGGGTGAGTGAAAACAATTTTAACAGTTTATCGATATTTATCCATGAAGTAAGAGTATTATAATAGGTTAAATTAAATTCTATCTCTTCTTTCGGCAGCGCAAGTCCCTCAACCAGACGCAAATTCCCGTTTACTTTTGCTAATCCGCCGCCCCTATCCTCAATCCGTCTTGCAGTTACTTCCATTGTAACTGTTTTATCTCTCATAACATGATATCCTAAAATGATAGGATCTAAATTTGCACCAAGCGTATCGATATTATGCGACATCAAATATTTCAAGGCGGCGTTTTCTTCAATCATTTTCAGTAATGTGCCGTTGATGAGCATATTCGGGATTTCATACCAATGTCCAACCGGATGTAAGCATTGATGCGGAAGATTATCCGTATAATCGGAGCCCTGGCCCATATTTTCTACCCAACCCAGCAATGCACCGCGGAGACTTTCCAATACTTTCTGCGCCTGATCATCTAGTAACTGCTGCGGCATTTCTTCCCAGAGATAACGTAAATCCCTTTTCATAGGGATCATTCTTAATCCAATGAATTTTCCGGGTGAAATATAAACCGGGCCATTGTAATTATAATTATTATTCTCATTTAATGTGTTTTCAATCGGATTATGTGTTAAATAACTTGTAGTAAAAACATGCTGAATTTTCTTCCTGCTCAGTTCACTAATTTTTCTGCTTTTTGCCAGATGTATTTCTATAAAGCTTCTGTGTTTGCCGTCCAATTTGCAGAAAGGATTTAATGCTTTCACTACGCCGGCTCCTTTAGTCCACCTGCTGCCTATACCGCCGGCAAATGAGACAACTGCGGCTTCTCCTTTCTCTAATGCCGATAAACCGAAGTTGCTGTATTCTTTTTCAGTTATACTTGAAAAGTTCTTTACATCGCCTTCACTTATATCTGTTATTTGAGTGCTCACCGGAAGCTTATTTTGGGCTAATCCGATGCGTCCTCCTTTTATATCGGAGCGTATTTGTTCATGCTGAACTGAATCGAATCCGTATTTTTTCAGTAAAGTACTAAGGCTTTCTTCCGTTTCACTTTTAGAGATTTTTTGAGGCAGTATTACATCAAACAAGGAATTCAGCAGGCCGGAATAATTTTTTCCGCCGCGTGCGGTATAGCTGAGTTCTTCAAGTTCAGCCCGCTGGAATGGAGTTAACTCATGGCTTTCCTTCTTCAAAAGTCCCGGAGTAATGAGTGAATAATAACCCCCCGGCATCAGTGCTTTTTCATTTTGGAGCAATTCAGAATATGAGCCTTTTTCATTGATCTCGAAATCGTAAACAACAGGTTCCATTGCAAAGGGAACCGAATCTTTTAATCTGTTTTTTAAGTCCGACATTAATTTTTGAATATCAATCTGTGCTTTACTCTTAACTTCAGGATTGAAAATAAATCCCATACCGCCGCCAGACATCCCTCCCATCATCCAGAATCCCCAAAAATCGGATTTATATTTTTCTTTAACTTTTTCAATTAAAGACTCGGTAAATAAATTTGTTGCCCAGGGAATAATCGTCTGAATTGGCCCGAAAAAATTCTTTTGCGTAAGCTGTCCGATTGTTTTCACATCACCTTTTTCAAGATTTTCCAGTATCCTGTTAAATATATTCATTGCTTCTTTTCTTGCATGCCATTCTGCTTTCGACCTCAGCAGGTATTTCTCAGTAACCATTTCGAGAATCGGACCGACATCCTGGGCCATTCCGCCGTGAACCATTATCAAACTATTTTGAAGCAGCATTCTGGTTTCTTTAGAAACATCATTATAGCCGAGCACTTTGTGCTTCGGCAAAAGGCATCCTTTGCTTATTCCAAATTCAGGATCATCTTCAGATGCATTCACACCTTCAATTAATTTCATCCCGGGCCAGACTCCCCCGCTGTCCTGCCATCCTCCTCCCGAACCTGCCAGCCATTCACCGAGTATAGCCCTTGCAGCTACAATTCTTCTATCGATCTCCTCCAGCTCCCCGGCTAAATTTTTAATCTGTCCGGTTGCACGCATGCAGATAGAAATTAATGAAGCAAGCAGATTTGTTGAGACAGCCAAGCGGGAACCTTTAGGAATGTTATTTACTTTGCTGACAATCTCTATCCCGTAACCCGGTTTCATTAAACGTGACAATAATTGAGACAACGGCTGATCAGCCCCTTCCATTCCGGGAGGAACAATACCGGAGGCAATTACCGCAGCTTTCAGCAGGCCCAGGTAATCTTTTGCAAAATCAAATATTTCTTCTATTGATTTTATTTCCGAAGTAACGCCTAGATCAACACTTGTTAGTCTTAGCACCGGTTTATCAATAATTCTAAAAAAAGTTTCAATAGGTGGCTGTGGTTTTTTATAATCTCCATCCGCAAGAACAGATAAATTTACGGATACATTTATAACACGAGCTCCTTTTGGAAAATCCATCCCTAAAAAGAAAATATCGCTCCATCCGCTGTGCGATAAATCCATACGGACGGGAGTCTGCTCGTGTAAAACCGGGAATAAATTTACTGTAGAATTATGTTCATATAACTCTTTTTTTATTCTCAAAGGATGATCATCCGGATGCCCTATCCTGAACATCCAGTTATTTCCCTTAATTGATTTTACGCTTTTTCTAACCTGGTCGGCAAGCGTTTGAAAGCCGAGACTTTGATAAGTTTTTGCAAGAGCGCTTGAGATGCAGTCATTCAGCCCGTTCTTTTTAATTGAATTCCTAAAAACATCGATTGCTTCGGTATATCTCCTGTTTAAAAGATGATCAAATCCTTCAAAAGGTATTAATCCTTTATCTTTAATTCCTTTCTCAGGAAGATGAAACCTGTAAATCGAATAAAGGAAAAAGAGACTTCTGACGCGTTCATATAAGTTATCGCTTTCGCGCCAGAATTTTTCAAGCGCTTCGCACTCATTTAAAAGATCATTAAGGGATAACTGACTGCAGTAATCGTCTAATGAAGTATCTCTTACTTGAATATCTTTAGAAATGATTAATTCTGTTAAGCCGCTCATAGATGTGTTTTACTCTGCCTTGTTATTATAGTAGCTTAATTCTTTTTGGCCCAGCAGCTCAAGCATTTTGGTAAGTACGAAATCCCTGTCCGTTCCGTTAAGCGCAAGTGCAATTTGAGCGGTGAACAGGCCGTATTTTGATCCGAGATCGTACCTCATACCGGGGTATTCAAATGCAAGGTATTGCTCCTTCTTGGATAATTCATTTAAAGCAGAAGATAAAGTTATATTTTTAATATCGTTACTTTTTTCCAGAAGAAAACCTAAAATATCAAAAATAGTTGGAGTTAAAACATGGATACCAAAAAAACATAAATAATGACTGGAACGGAGTCCCGGAATTATCAGATTTTGTTCTGCTTCTGTGGGAGTCGGTTTCTCTATTACTTTATCAACTTTATATAAATCTTTTTTACCGGCTACTCTTTTCCCTCCGACGGTTCCGTAAAATGGTAGCTGCGTTTCGGAAGTTGACTGGACCGCCGATACAGTACACGATTCTTTATCGGCAAGCTTAACAAGTTTTTCTGAACAGCCCTCGGGCTGTGAACTTACATTAAGATGATCGCCGACAAGATGCAGTATCGAAGAATTTTCCGAAAAATCTTTTGCACAGTAGATAGCATGACCGTATCCAAGAGGCTCCGTTTGAGGTATAAAATTAATTCTGCTGATGTAATCCCTGGCTACTTCTTTATATTTATTTTTGTCATCCGGGTTTATCACCAGTCCGATTTCATCAATCCCGGCAGCCAGTGTTTCCTGAATTATTATTTCCAGGACAGATTTTTCAATCCCGTCGCGGTCAACCAGAGTCTGCAAAGGCAAGTTTCTTTGTTTTTTACCCGCAACTGTAACTACAGCTTTTTTTGTTTTCATTTAGTACGATAAAATAATTATACTTATAAAATTTGAATAGTGTAAAATATTAAATAAAAAT
>DAISZW010000219.1:0-5108 GCA_036824595.1 Ignavibacteriaceae bacterium | reverse complement strand
AAATCAAAATAATATTTTAATACCAAACTTATCCCTTCTGATTAAATATTATTATCTTTACCTATCATAATAAACTATCATCTAAAAAATGAATAAAGAAGAATCTGTGATCATGAAGAAAAAATTAAGAAGTGCCGAATGGTTCGGCAGCAATGATAAAATGGGTTTTGTTCACCGGTCATGGCTGAGGAATCAAGGATATCCTGATGATCATTTCAGAGGAAAACCGGTTATCGGTATATGCAATACATGGTCCGAGTTTACTCCCTGCAACGGGCACTTGAGGGATTTCGCGGAAATAGTTAAGAGAGGAGTTTTGGAAGCAGGGGGATTTCCACTTGAATTCCCGGTGATGTCTTTAGGTGAAACTCTAATGAAGCCGACTACAATGCTGTTCCGTAATTTGGCAAGCATGGATGTTGAAGAATCGATCCGCGCTAACCCGATTGACGGGGTTGTCCTTTTAACAGGCTGCGATAAAACAACTCCTTCCACTTTAATGGGCGCCTGCAGCGTGGATTTGCCGACCATAGTTGTTCCCGGCGGACCAATGCTTACCGGCAGATTTAAAGGCGAGGTAATCGGCTCCGGCTCCTTCAACTGGATGATTAAGCATAAACAAAAAACAAAAGAACTCTCTGAGGAAGACCTTTTGGAAGCGGAAGTTTGTGCGGCAAGAAGCGCAGGACATTGCAATACAATGGGAACTGCTTCTACTATGGCTACAATGGTTGAAGCATTAGGTTTAACTTTGCCCGGCTTTTCTTCAATACCTGCAGTTGATTCAAGAAAAAAAGTGCTGGCTCAATTGTCAGGAAGAAGAATCGTTGAAATGGTTAATGAAGATTTAACCCTTTCAAAAATTCTTACAAGAAAAGCCTTCGAAAATTCTATTGTCGTTAATGCTGCCGTGGGAGGTTCGACAAATCTTTTAATTCACCTTATTGCAATTGCACGAAGGATAGGAATAAAATTAAACCTTGAAGATTTCGACAGGCTCGGTAGTAAAATTCCTCTTCTTGTAAATTTAATGCCTTCCGGAAAATATTTGATGGAAGATTTCTTTTATGCCGGCGGGTTGCCGGTTGTTCTTAAGGAGCTAAAAGATCTGCTCCATCATGATGCACTTACCGTTAATGGAAAATCTTTAGTTGAGAACAGCAGTAAAGCGGTCTGCACAAACAACGACGTGATTGCTTCTATCGAAAAGCCGTTTCAGACTGAAGCCGGTATTGCTGTTCTTAAAGGAAATTTATGTGAAAACGGTGCGGTTATAAAACCTTCTGCAGCCTCACCAAGATTAATGAAGCATAAAGGAAAAGCAATAGTATTTGAAAGTATGGAAGATTATCATGCAAGAATTGATGACCCTGATCTTGATATTGATGAGAATTCCGTAATCGTCCTAAAAGGTGTGGGACCCAAAGGATACCCCGGAATGCCCGAAGTCGGCAATGTTGATCTCCCCGAAAAATTAATACAAAAGGGCGTTAAAGATATGGTTAGAATTTCCGACGGAAGAATGAGCGGAACTGCTGGGGGAACTGTTGTCCTTCACATTTCCCCGGAATCCTCAATCGGAGGAACTCTTGCTCTAGTTAGAAATGGTGATTTGATTGAACTTGATGTCGAAAAAAGAAAACTTCATCTGAATGTATCCGATGATGAATTAAAAAAACGAAAAGCAGAATGGCAGCCGCCGGAGCTGCATACGGAAAGAGGTTATGTCCGTCTTTATCTCGATCATGTTGAACAAGCAGATAAAGGGGCAGACCTTGATGTCCTCGTCGGTAAGTCGGGTTCGGTTGTTACAAGAGATTTACACTAAAAATTCAACAGCCTTTACTAAATATAAAAGATCTAACAAGCAGTAATCCGGAATAAAAAATAATATAGAGTAAAGCGTATGCTTGTTTTATACCTCTTCATCAGCATTGTTCTGATCATTGTTCTTAGTGCAAAATTAAAAATCCATCCTTTTATCGTATTATTTCTCGTGGCCTTGTTGTACGGATTCTTTGCCGGGATGCCGATGAACCAAATCATTGTTTCTGTTAATCAAGGGTTTGGAGATACTTTAGGGAAAATAGGATTGATAATTGTACTTGGGGTAATCATAGGTGCTTTTTTAGAGAACACCGGGGCAGCTTACACACTGGCTGACAGAGTACTAAGGATTACAGGAAAAAATAGAGTGCCTGCGGCTATGGGAATTATTGGCTATATTGTTTCCATTCCGGTTTTTGCCGACAGCGGATTTTTACTTCTCTCGCCGCTGAATAAAAGTCTTTCAAAAAAAGCAAAAATATCATTGACCGGTTCGGCTGTAGCATTAGGATTGGGATTAACTGCAACTCATACACTCGTGCCGCCTACACCTGGACCAATTGCCGCTGCCGGAATATTAAATGCCGATCTCGGGCTGGTTATTTTATGGGGAATGCTGATCGCTGCTCTTGCCTTAATTTTCGGATTGCTGTTCGCGGTAAAATATGCTGCAAAAACTTTTATAGATCCAAATCCCGAAATAAGCGAGGCAGATATAAATGCACGTTTAAGAGAAGCCCCCGGAGTCGTTAAATCTTCTATCCCTATTATCTTACCTATTTTTCTAATAGTGCTAAAATCCATTGTAATATCGTTGGGAACCAATGTTGATGGAAATATTACAAAGTTTATTTCTTTTATCGGAGAACCTGTAATTGCACTTTTTATCGGAATGCTGCTCTCTTTTTTACTGCCGAAAAAATTCGATCTGGAAATGATTTCAACTACCGGCTGGGTTGGATCATCACTAAAAGATGCTGCATCAATAATTTTAATTACAGGTGCCGGGGGGATTTTCGGGAAGGTGCTTCAGGACTCGGGCATTTCAACTGTAATTGGAGAAACGTTTGCCGGTGTCAATCTAAGTTTGTGGTTCCCTTTTCTGCTGGCAGCCGCTATTAAAACGGCTCAGGGATCTTCAACTGTTTCCTTGATTACTACAGCTTCCATATTAATGCCGATGATGGGTACTCTCGGTTTTCAAAGTGAAACCGAAAAAGCTATGGCTGTTCTTGCAATTGGAGCTGGATCAATGGTTGTCTCTCATGCAAACGATAGTTTCTTCTGGGTAGTTACACAATTATCGGGTATTGACGTTAAGAATGGGTACAGGTTATACAGCACAGGCACTTTTGTTCTTGGAATATCCGCGATTACAACATTATTTATTTTTTATTTAATATTTGCCTGACTAAATGAGATTATACAAAACAAAAAAGAACTTCTTAATTGAACATGATAAACTTTTCTATTTGGTAAATAATACAGACTGGGATTCCTTTGTAAATGATGATTATCTTTATATAAAAATGGAGAAAATTGTTCATTCCAATGAACCATTTGAAAATGCCCCAAAGATAGTTGATGAAGAGTTGTCGGCACCCATTCAGTCCCAGGAAATTTGGGCAGCCGGTGTAACTTACATGCGGAGCAAAGTAGGCCGGCAGGAAGAATCGAAAGACGCCGGAGGCGGTGATTTTTATGCACGCGTTTATGAGGCCGAACGTCCGGAATTATTTTTTAAAGCTGGCCGGCAGCGCACCGCGGATCCCGGAGGTAAAGTAAGAATAAGGAAAGATTCCACTTGGAATGTGCCCGAACCTGAGCTTACGCTGATGATTACTTCGTCCGGGAAAATTGTAGGTTACACAATCGGCAATGACATGAGCTCGAGAAGCATAGAAGGAGAAAATCCGCTTTACCTTCCTCAGGCAAAAACTTATGAAGGATGCGCTGCTTTAGGTCCTTGCATTTATGTAACCCGGGAATCTTTATCATCTGAAACAATTATTCAGCTTGAAATAAAAAGAGGAAATGCAGCGGTTTTTAACGGGAGTGTTAAAATAAATCAGATTAAAAGAAAATTTGATGAACTGGTTTCTTATTTGTACAGAGAATGTGCTTTCCCCAATGGGTGTTTATTAATGACAGGAACCGGCATTGTCCCGTCAAGTGATTTCACTTTAAAAAGCGGCGATGAAATATTAATTACTATTAATCCGATCGGAACTTTAAAAAATACGGTAGAATAAAAATGGAATTAACCGGGCTCAATTTTATCGGTAATGAATTATCCGGAAAAGGGGATGAAATTTTCCCGGCTGTAAATCCCGCAAACAGTACAAAACTGCTGCCGGGATTTTATGAAGCCACTGCCGGTGAAATAGACAAATGTATTGTCAAGGCCGATAATGCTTATTACTATTACGGAAAGAAATCAGGAAAGGAAAAGGCAATCTTCCTTGAGACAATTGCCGAAGAAATTCTTCAACTTGGGGAAATCTTGATCCAAAGGTGTCATGAAGAGACTGCTTTGTCCAAATCAAGGATTGCCAGTGAGAGAGGGAGAACTGTAAACCAGCTTAAACTCTTTGCTGAATTATTAAAGGAAGGATCCTGGGTTGATGCAAGGATCGAAACCGCTTTGCCTGAAAGGCAGCCCGTTCCCAAACCTGACATAAGAAGTATGTTTAAAGCATTGGGCCCGGTCGGAGTGTTTGGTTCAAGCAACTTTCCGCTGGCGTTTTCGGTTGCGGGGGGAGATACAGTTTCTGCATTGGCTGCAGGATGCCCGGTGATTTTTAAAGCTCACCCGGCACATCCCGGTACCTGTGAGCTGGTCGCTCTTGCAATAAGAAATGCAGTTCAGAAAACAAAAATGCCGGACGGAACTTTTTCAATGATGCATGGACAGACAACAAACGTAGGAATGACAATTGTAAAACATCCGCTGATAAAAGCCGTCGGTTTTACAGGCTCGTTTAAAGGAGGCAAAGCAATTTGTGATGCAGCCGTTCAGAGAGATGAACCGATTCCGGTCTATGCTGAAATGGGAAGCACTAATCCGGTTTTTATTTTGCCTGGAGCGTTAAAAAAACGTAAAGAAGATATTGCCAAAGGTTTAACAGCCTCTGTTACGTTAGGAGTCGGACAGTTCTGCACAAATCCAGGCCTGGTATTTTTTGAAGAATCGGAAGACGCTGATAAATTTCAAAGAACTGCTGCTGAGATTTTTAAACAGATTTCTGCTGAAGTTATGCTTACGTCAGCTATTCAGGATG
>DAISZW010000218.1:0-5117 GCA_036824595.1 Ignavibacteriaceae bacterium | reverse complement strand
TCCGGGAAAGTGTATGATGAAATTAAAAATCATGAAAATCTGCCCGCCGTCTCTCTCGGTGAGTTTGAACTAAAGAATGTAAAAAGGCCGGTTGAAGTTTTTGCTGTCGCTTCAGAAGGTCTGGTAGTTCCTGCAAAGAGTGAATTAAATATTAAAACAAGTTCTTCTAAAAGCAGTATTGCCGTTCTGCCTTTTATTAATATCAGCCCGGATCCTGAAAACGAATATTTTGCCGACGGTATTACAGAAGAGATCCTGAATGCGTTAACAAAAGTAAACGGTTTATTCGTTACCTCGAGAACCTCATCCTTCGCTTTTAAAAATAAAAATGAAGATGTAAGAATTATAGGAAACCAGCTTGGTGTAAGTACAGTTCTTGAAGGGAGCGTAAGAAAATTCGGCGATAAAATCCGGATAACTGCGCAGCTTATTAATACAAGCGACGGCTACCATCAATGGTCGGAAACTTACGATAGAAAACTTGAGGATATATTTAAAATACAGGATGAGATTTCCAAATCAATTGCTAATCAGCTCCGCGAAAGACTTACATTTTCAGATATTAAAGAACCTTTAGTAAAACCTAAAACTTATAATCTTGAAGCTTATAATTTATTTTTAAAAGGAAGATACTACTGGAACAAATGGACTCCTGAAGATCTGCACAGAGCTGTTAAATGTTTTGATGAAGCGCTTACAATTGAGCCTGAATTTGCATATTCCTATATAGGTCTTTCCAACTCTTATTTAGTTCTCGGCTCAATGGGGTACCTGGACCCCAAGGCTGCTCTTCCCAAATCCAAAATCTATGCACAGAAAGCCATTGAGTTGGATGACACAATCAGTGAGTCTCATTTTTCTCTTGCCCTTGTTCAATTATTTTATGATTGGGATTGGGATGAAGCCTACAGGTCTTTTAAAAAGGCATTGGAAATTAATCCCGGCTCAGCTGATGTTCACCATACTTACGCTATTTACCTTACCGTAGTTGGAAGATTAAATGAAGCTTTGGATGAAATCAAGAAAGCACATTTACTGGACCCGTTATCGCTTACTATTAATATGCAGCTTGGAACAACCTATTACTATCTAAACAGAGCCGAAGAGGCAATTGATCAGTGCAGGAAAACACTTGAATTAGATCCAGGTTTCAGAAGTGCATTTTATGACATGAGCTGGATTTACATGTCGAAAGGTGAGACACAAAAAGCTATTGAATTAATTAAAGAGGCTCAGAGGTTGGCAGGAAATGAATTAAAGGGTGTTACAGCCCTCGGATACGCTTACGCTAAAGCAGGTCAGCCTGAAAAAGCGGAAGAATGCATTGCAAAGCTTCTTAAACGGAAAGACCTCGAAATGCAGGCAAATCTTAATATGGATCTGGCAATTATTTATCTAGGTCTGGAAGATTATGACAAAGTATTTCATTACCTCAATCTAGCGTACGAAGACAGGATTGGTGGTTTAATTTATCTTAACGTAAGTCCGGAATGGGCACATCTTAAATCCGATCCCCGTTTTAAAGAGATCATCAGGAAAATCGGAATTGACCGGATGGAATTTGTAAAATAAAATTCTTATTCAGATGAAATTTTTAAATCATTTATTAATTTATTAAACAACAACAAATCAAAGGAGTCATGTTATGGCAGCAATTAATCCATATCTGAATTTCCCGGGTAATGCCGAGGATGCATTTAATTTTTATAGGTCAGTATTCGGAGGAGAATTCATTACACTTCAGCGGTTTAAAGATACGCCGGAAGCTGACCGTGTTCCCGACAACGAAAAAGATAAAATAATGCATGTTGCTTTACCAATCGGAAAAGGGAACATTCTCATGGCTACCGATGCACTTGAGTCAATGGGTCATAAACTTACTGCGGGAAATAATTTTCATATTACTATTGAGGCAGAAAACAAGGAAGAAGCGGAAAAGCTCTTCAACGGACTCTCCCAGGACGGAAAAATCGAAGTGCCTCTCGAAGATACTTTCTGGGGTGCATACTTCGGAATGTTCAAAGATAAATTCGGAGTGCAGTGGATGGTGAATTACACTTATCCGCAGCAGAAATAAACTCTTAAACCTCTGTGATCTTGCTCTGTGTTCTCTGTGTAACTTTCTTGGTTACACAGAGTTCCGCAGATGCAGGTATCAGACATGAATATCACTTCTGATTTAAAATCTTTTTATACAATGAATTTAAAACAGATTGCATACATTAGATTAATTAACCAGCAGATTGCCGGGACTAAGTTCAAAACCGCTAAAGAAATTGTAAGCTGGATGGGGGCTGTCCAGGCACAGGATTATCAAATGGCTAAATGGGCAATTGGCATTAGACTTCCCGGATCCATAGAAAAAGAAATCGAATATGCTGTTGACCGGGGCGAAATTCTCAGAACTCATTTATTAAGGCCAACCTGGCATTTCGTTTCGTCAGATGATATTTACTGGATGCTTCAATTAACAGCACCCCATATTAAAAACTCATTAAAATCAAGATGGAAGCAACTGGAACTCGATCAAAAAACTATTCAAAAAAGCAATAGAATTATCGAAAAAGCATTGAAAAATAGTGAACATCTGACCCGTGAGGAAATATTTGAAATACTCGAAAGGAAAAAAATTGTACCTGGAAATCAAAGGGGGGTTCATCTTCTTCTTGAAGCGGAATTAAACGGGATAATATGCAGCGGCGCGACAAAAGGAAATCAAAGAACTTATGCATTACTTGAAGAACGGGTTCCGAAGAAAAATTTGCTGAGAAGAGATGAAGCTTTAGCCAAACTGGCGCAAAAATATTTTTCAAGTCATGGCCCTGCTACGCTGCAGGATTTTGTCTGGTGGTCCGGCTTACCGGTTAAAGATGCAAGACATGCAATTGAAATGATAAAACAGAATTTTAATTCCCAAAAAATCGGAGCTCAGATTTATTGGTCTATTAACTCATCAGCCGCCCAAACAAAGAACAAAGATGCAGCATATTTACTGCCTGCTTACGATGAATATTTAATCAGTTATAAAGACAGAAGTGCTGCGCTTGCTTTTGAAGAACGTAAAAGAACAATTTCAATTAACGGTATCTTTAAACCTACCGTTATTGCTAACGGGATAGTCATGGGAATCTGGAGAAAAGTTACTAAAAGAGAAAAAATAATAATGGAAACAGATTTTTTTCAAGAAATAAATAAATCATTGCAGACTACAATAAAATTAAAATCGGCGGAATTAGTCAATTTTTTTAAAAAAGAAGTCCAGTTAAGTGTAAAAGTAAAATGATTTTTAATTTATTGTAGAATTCAAAACTCGATTCCCCTTAAAAACTCACCTTAAAACATTCTTAGACGTAAATCACACTTTGCTTGCAGCTGCTTGACACGGTTCTTTTTAAATCATAAATTTGAAACGTTCAAAACGAACATAAAGAACATAACAAACATCATGAAAGAGACATATATATCAACAAAAGAAGTAGCCGCTCTTCTTACTGTTACAGAAACAACGGTAAAAAGATGGACAGACAGCAACCGTCTCAAGTGTGTAAAAACTCTCGGCGGCCACAGAAAATATCTTTTAAAGGATATCGAGGATTTTGCTGAAGAAAATGGAATTCCCATTTCCGGAGTTTCTGCTCCTTTAAGCAAATCGCAGCTTGATAAAGTGGGTTATGCGTTGTATACAAAGAACATGAGCCGGATAAGCGAAGTGGTCATGGAGGAAGCGCTGCAGGGAGATGCTGATGGTCTTTTTGATCTCTTCATATATCTTTCGAAGAACAGGATAAAGTTCGGCAATCTGGTTGATGGGATTGTCCAGCCGGCCCTGGAAAAGATCGGCTACATGTGGGAAAAAAAACAAATTAATGTTGAGGATGAACATCTTGCCTCAAGTGCAGTTAAGACCGCACTTGCAAGATTAGTTGTCCATCTTCCCCGCCAGAGAAAGAAAAATATTAAGGTGCTCTGCTCATGTACGGAAGGTGAATATCATGACATAGGCATCCGGTCTTTGGGATATGAGCTGGAATTGAACGGGTATAATCTGCAATATCTCGGTTCCGATACTCCTTTCTCTTCAATTCAGGAAGCCGTGAAAAAAGAAAAACCGTCATACGTTTTTATCTCTTCAACTTCACCTGTTTTTTCAGAAGAGGATTTTGTTAAGAACATAAAAAGATTAGCAAAAACTGCTGCCGCAGTCAAATCAAAACTGGCAGCCGGCGGAAAGTACGTTCAGAAATTCAGTGCAGATTCACTTGGATGCAATGCTATAGTAAACTCAATAAAGGATGTAAACGATTTTTTAAAAACAAATAAATCATAAACAAATCAAAAAACAAAAGGAGCAATAAAATGAAAAATCTCAATCTCATCTCGCAAATTCTGATAATTGTCGGAGGACTCAATTGGGGTCTTGTAGGCGCATTCGGTTTCGATCTGGTAGCTGCAATTTTCGGTGAAATGAGTGCAGTAAGCAGATTAGTGTACATTCTTGTCGGCATTTCAGCAGTATACCAGCTTGCAAAACTTGGTTCATTTATCAAAGGAGCAGAAGTAAACCTTAAACCTGCTTCCAGCCGGTAAGGAGCAGAAAAATGAGAAGAATATATTTAGCATTATTAGCAGTTTTATTTTCCACATCTGTGTTTGCTCAATCCGGACCAAAGTTCGGATTGGGATGGTACTCGACATCTGCGCCGATCGGCGGTCGTTTGTGGTTTAATCCCGTTGTGGCAGTCGATCTTGGAATAGGCTATGCAGATAAAAATTTCCTTGGAAGCACAGAAGACAGGTTTCATCTGAATGCAGGCGTAGTTTTCAATGCTGTGAAAGCAGGAGATGCGAACTTTTTTATAAGGCCGGGAATCGAATTCCAGTCAAATGGAAGAACAGTTGGAACCGAAACAAAATCAAAGCTTATTGTTACTGCCGACCTGGGCGTCGAATGGTTTGTGACAGACCAGTTTTCTCTTTCAGTAGGACACGGCCTGCAGTTTGAACAATTAAGCGATCCAAGTGATGATAGTAAATGGGGGATTGCCGCACTCAGAGCGCTTAGCTTCAGCAATGTCGGGTTCCATTTCTATTTTAATTAATTTAAATCAAATCGAAGA
>DAISZW010000061.1:3480-17416 GCA_036824595.1 Ignavibacteriaceae bacterium | reverse complement strand
AAGCTAAATGAATCCATCCATAATTTATCCAGATGATTTAACCGTGGCTTTAATATTAAATCAGTCCAAATATTGAAACTTCAGCCGAACTTTTCAATACAATTTAAAATCATTGATATATTAAGACCCAAATATTTTTGAAATTAGGGTTCACGTTGTAAAAATTACAAATAACAAAAAACAAATAACAAATAATTTTCAATGTTCAATGATCAATATTCAATACTCAATCAAACCTACTTAAATATTTGAAATTTTTAATTTGTTTATTGGATATTATTTGGAATTTGTTGTTTGAACATTGGAATTTTAAAACAGCAGCATCCAGAGTACATAATCGAGGATAAGAATGAGGGCTGCAGATAAGACAAACGAACGGATTGTGGAGAGTCCTACTCCTTCAGCACCGCCTTCGGTTCTAAAGCCGATGTGACAGCCCAGCAGAGCAGTAACGGCGCCGAAGAAAATAGTTTTAACTAAACCGGAGATAAGATCTTCAATTAAAAAAAATCTCTTAACGGATTGGAAAAAAACTGCAAATGAAACACCGAGGAAATAATTGGAAACTACATAAGCACCTAAAATTGCAATGGAGTTCGCAAAAATTACAAGGATGGGCATCATTGTAATGGATGCAAGAAACCTGGGCATGGCAAGATATCTTACAGGATTTATAGCCATTATTTCAAGTGCATCAATCTGTTCGGTTACTTTCATTGTTCCCAGCTCGGCCGCAATTGAAGCACCTACCCTGCCGGCAATTACAATACCTGTAAGCACTGGTCCAAGCTCCGTTATAATTGCACGGCTCGTTGAAGCTCCCAAAAAAGAAAGAGGAGCAATTCCTTCCAGCTGGTAAGCAGCCTGCCATGCAGCAACAGCCCCTGTAAAAACTGAAATGATTAAAACAAGCGGAAGTGAATTTACTCCTATATGCTCCATCTGGTAGAGGATAATTTTCCTGCTCTTTGGGATATATGTAAAACTTCTTAGAACACCCCCGAACAGCCTTGAGATTTGCCCCAGCTCCTGAAAAAATTCAATTGTCATTCTGCCGGTTCTGCGGAAAAAATTTGTTAACACTTTTCTCTAAATATTTTTTTCAATGTTTCAATTTACTAAAAAACAAAAAGCAGATAAAATTGTTTTTACGGGATTAATAAAGAAATAATTATTCAACGCAGCAATATTTAGGAACTTTATTCATTAAGCTTCTGTAATAATATGAGAGCATTTATAGGGCGGAAGGCATCAAAATGATACAACTTTTTATTAAGCAAAATGAACTAATAATTACAATAAATGTAATTACTAAAGAGATTGACAACAAAAATGCAGTTTTTAGATGTTTTTACAACTATTTATATATTAAACTGTTAAAAAGCCTCAAAAAAATATTTATAGCACTAAAATTGTTACAAAATTTATGAGAACAACGAGGGCAACCTTCCGGTGATAATTTGAATAAAATACTAGAGCATATTCCTGCGGGAATAATCACTTTCAACGCTGATTGGAATATCAGTTTTATAAACGACATCCTGATCAGGCTCGGGAGTTTATATAATTTTGATTTTTCTTCTCTGCAAGGCTCAAACGTTTTGTACAGAGAATTGTTTCCCGAAACATCTCTGCGTGAAGAATTATTAGCGCTGACCAGCGGCTATTCTTTTGAAAAAGAAATTAAAAGTATTAAAGCTATAGACGGCGGAAAAATTTCTGTCTATGTAAAAGGTTCCCCCATGTTCGAAGGGGAAAAATTCTCAGGCGGCGTACTGATAGTCGAAGACCTCGAAATAAAGCCGCTTAAAAGGAAAAGCCTGATTTCCGATTACGTAGATAAGATAATCCACAACGCGGGAGATTTATTTTTTATTACTGACACGGATGGAGTTGTTAAATATTTTACCGGAAGAGGTATAAAAAATATCACAAAATCAGTTAAAGATTTATCCGGGATTTTAATTGATACATTGTTCACGGGAAAAGACCAGGAATTTAAATCTCTTGTAAAGGATGTAAAGGATTCGAGAAACCCGCAAAAGCTGGAAGTAATCTGCGGCAATTTAATCTATGAATGCTCTGTTGAGCCGTTAATAAGCAGATTTGGAGAGCTTCAATTCTTAACCTTCATGCTTGATGATAAAACAGAAGAGATTTTAAAGGATGAAAAATTGCAGAAAGCCATTGAGGAACTGAAGCATTACCAGGTCATTACGGAGTCGGTTGTTGATGCCGTTTTTTCAGTGGACGAGTCCGGGAATATTATTTTCTGGAATAAAGGGGCAGAAAATCTTTTTGGATTCTCGAAGCTTGAAATTTTTGGAAAATCCATTGCGCATTTTATTCCTGCACTGAATGTAAATAATTTCTTCTATATAAAAGAACGTTTATCGGGACAGCAGGAATTCAGGGAAGAAATTCTCTATATAGACCGTACCGGCAAAAAGAAGATCATTGAATCAAAATTTAATTTAAACGAAAATAACAATATTGTAATATTCTGTTCCGATATAACTAAAAGAGCAGACGAAGACAGTACTTTAAAAGCAGCAGAGGAAAAATTCAGGGAAATAGTAACTTTTTCACCCGAGATGATCTGCGTATTGAATCCGGATGGAAATTTTCTATTTGCAAATCCTAATTTCCTGGAAGCCTTAAACTACAAAGAGAATGAAATACTGAATAAGAATATAAAAGATATACTAGATACATATTTCCTCGCCAAAGCCTCGCTCTCGAAGGAATTGGATTTTTCGTTTTCAAGGATTACCCGCAGCAAGAGAATGGAACTCCCTGTTATTACGCGGGACGGCCGCAGGTTAATTTTTCAAGCGAGTTTTTCCCCGGTCTTTTTTAAAGGTGAAGATAAAGTAAAGCAGATAAACTGTTCGTTTGTAGATGAAACTGAAAAAAACAGGATAGGCAAAGAAACTAATCTTTTCAAGAATGTCTTCCGTGCTGCTTATGACGGAATAGCAATTGAATTCCAGAATAAAGTTCTCAAATGCAACGATTATTTTGCCGAAATTTTCGGCTCTAATAATCCTTCGGATATCGAGGGAAAAGACCTGATGGACCTGGTGGCGCCGTCAGACAGGATACATTTTTTTGATTGTTTCAACAAAGCTGTTTCATCCAAAAGAATCCGGTGCGAGTTTAAGGCAAAAAAAATTGACGGTACAACATTCTCTGCTTCTATTTCCGCTTCTCATTTTAAATTTGAAGAACACTACTATACGGTAATTTTAATAAGAGATATAACCGAAAGGAAACTGGTGGAGCAAACAATAAAAGAATCTGAAGAAAAATACCGGAACATTTCGGAGAATATTGACGATTGTTTATATACATTCGAAAGATCGAACAATTTTCTCCTTCCGGTTTTTTGTACAGCTTCAATCGAAAAAATAACCGGCTACAGCAGCCTGGACTTTCTGGCTGATAGAAAAATGTTCCTGAAGATTATCCATCCGGATGATATTCCTTTCTTTAACAATAAGGTGAAAAACATTTTTAAGTACCGGACAAAACAATCCGATGAGTTCGAGTTTAGAATTATCAACAAGCAGGGAAATGTCGTCTGGGTTAGAAATAAAATAAACCTGGTCAGAAATTCCGAGGGGAACATTGAAAAAATTTACGGGCTGGCAAGCGATATATCTTTGCGGAAAAAAACGGAAGAGGAGCTGAAAGCAATAACTGAAAATTTAGTTAAGCTTAATGAAACTAAGGACCGTTTTCTGTCTATTGTTTCGCACGACTTAAAAACTCCATTCAGCTCTATTCTTGGTTTTACAGATCTTCTGCTGAACGATGAAGGTCTTTCGGAAATCGAGAAAAAGCAGTATATAAAATTTATCCGGGAATCTTCCAGCTCAATGCTTGCACTTGTAAATTCGCTGCTCGATTGGAACAGGCTGCAGACCGGGAGAATAAAATTTGAACCTGAAAAAATAGAAGTGCAGAAAATAGTTGAGAAATGCTTTAATACGGTTGTGGGAACTGCCATAAAGAAAAATATAAGACTGGTTTCAAATATTGATGAGAATCTATATATTTTTACGGATAAGCAGCTTACAATCCAAGTTTTCAACAACTTAGTTTCTAATGCCGTTAAGTTTACAAAAAACGGCGGAATTATTACTATCTCAGGATTGCCTTCCAAAAAAACAAGATTTTATGAGTTTTCGGTTAAAGATACCGGTATAGGCATTAAAGAAGAAAACCTGAAAAAGCTTTTCGGTATCGATGCTAAATTCAGTACCGAGGGAACTGCAGGCGAGAAAGGAACCGGACTGGGATTAACCCTGGTTAAGGAGATTGTCGAAAAGCACGGCGGTACAATTTGGGTGGAAAGCGAATACGGCAAAGGTTCCGACTTCAGGTTTACTCTTCCCGTCGCATCTGCCAATATCCTGCTTGTAGACGACAGCAAAACCGACCGGCTCCTTTACTCTAAAATTCTTAAAACAATTGCTCCCGATTATTCCATAGAGGCGGCTTCAAACGGCAAAGAAGCACTTAACTTGATCTCCCAATGTGCACCGGCTCTGGTTATAACCGATCATCATATGCCTCTGCTGAATGGATTCAGCCTTGTTAAAGAATTGAAAAAATCTTCACTTAAGTCTAAACCTCCCGTAATTGTGCTGAGCAGCGATATCGATATGAATCTGGTGGATGAATATAATTTAGAGGGAGTCGAGTATGTTTTTCACAAGCCTGTAAACCTTTCCGACTTTAAGCAGGCTGTTGAAAAATCTCTTAAAAAGGGAATAAATTAATTCAAATGCACAAAGAATTAATCTTTATTAATCATTGGAAGATTAACTATAAAACATGCTCCCGGATTCTCCTTTGATCCTATCTCTGAAGGACTCTGAACGGTTATTCTTCCTCCATGTTTCTCAATAATCTGCTTAACAAATGCAAGACCCATACCGGCACCTTCCAAACCAAGTTTCCTAATGTTTGATGCACGGTAAAAATCAGCAAATATTTTATCAATTTCCTCGTGAGGTATCCCTACCCCGCTGTCGCATATTTTAATAATGTTTTCTTTATAGTTATAATCTAAAATTATCTTCACTTTGCCGCTGCTGCCGGTGTATTTAATAGCATTTGCGGTAATGTTGGAAAGAGCCAATTCCAATAGGAATTTATCTCCTGAAACTTTTATTGCATCCGGATTATTTTTTACAACTTCCAACAGTATATGCTTCATGTCTGCATTAATTTTCTGCTTTTCAAAAACAGAGCAGATAATTTCGGAAAGATCGACTTCCTCGAATGCTGTTTCATCAAGCAGACGCAGTTTGGATATTCTAAGAACATCATTAATCATTTTTATTGCTTCTTCGGAGCGCTGACTGGCGCGGTTCAGCCTTTCTTCAACCTTTTCATTAAGCGGTCCTAAAAATTTCTGCAGAATAAGGTTCAAATAAGATTGAACTGCTGCAAGCGGAGTTTTCAGTTCATGTACAATCGCGATAATGTATTTCTGCTTTTCTATTTCAGCTGCGTTCAATTTGTCAAGAGCAGTCAGCAGATCCTGCTCCATTCTGTAAAGCTGCTTTACTATTTTATTGGTTATCAGAACGCTGATCAGCATTACAAAAGCAAATATCGTAAGAAAAGTTAGACAATAGTTGAGATTGTTATAAAGCGAAAAGTCGTGCAGCCCTCCAACGGAATGATGAATTATAAATCCGTAATACTCTAAAAATACTAATGCGCTGAAGGCAGCAATAGTTGCAACGGCAACGGAATATATTACAAAACCTGGAAGAATCAGGCTGCCGATTATCATGTGGAATATAAAAAGCATATAGAGCGGACTTTCTATTCCTCCCGTGTAATAAACCAGCATTAAAAGAGAGGAGAAATCGAGAATCATCTGCAGCAGCGAAAGATGAAGGGGGTTGAATTTTCCGGCCTCAGGTTTTACAAACCTTCGGATATAATGAAGGAAAATATTGTAAAAGAAAATGGATATAGTTATTATGCTGATGGCGAGAATTTGTTCGTCCGTGAGTTTTATCTTAAGCAGTATTTCCGCGCTCAGCAGAAACACCATCAGCATAACCGATGCACCGTACCGGAGTTTAATAAACCAGAGATTTCTTCCTTTCAAAGTCTGCCAAAACTCATCGTAATTGCGCGCCCATGACGGTATTAATGAAATCATCTCCCCCCTCTTAATATATTTCTGGAAAACAATAACCTTATAATCATATGTTATAGAATACCGATTTTCTTACAGAAGATTTAAAATTTATTAGAGACGCACAACCGCCGCAATGGATATCCTCGAAGAGAATTTGATTATGCGTCCCTTTTTAATTTATGAAATAAACTTCCCCCGTTTGGTATAATGTGTATGGAGAAGCTTATGCGACAGTTTTCCGCAAGGCCCTTCAGTTAAGAATTTTTCGTAGATATATTTTATATGCGGATTTTCATGAGATTTCCTGATCGGCAATGATTCTTCTTCTTCATAAATTGCCTGTGCGCGTTTTTTTCTTATCTCTTCCGAAGTCGGGATAGGCTGTCCGCCGCCTCCTAAACATCCGCCCGGGCAGGCCATAATCTCAACAAAATGAACATCATTAAGCTCGCCTCTTCTAAGCATTTCCATTACTTTTCCTGCATTGGCAGTTCCATGTGCCACAAGGAATTTCACTTCTACGCCTTCAAGAAATTTATAATCGGGCAAACATTTTTCCAGCTTAACGGATGCCTGTTTAATCCCTTCGAATCCGCGGCATGGATCAATCCTTAAATGATCAAAAGGTATTTCTCTCCCGGTAACAAGTTCATATACAGTACGTAATGCCGCCTCCATTACACCGCCTGTTGCACCGAAAATTAATCCGGCGCCTGAGGCATCTCCGAATGGTTCATCGAAATGGGTTTTAGACATTTCAGGCAGGTATATCCCGGCTTCCTTAATCATTTTTGCCATTTCCCTGGTTGTTAAGCCGTAGTCAACATCTTTAAAACCTGATGAACTCATTTCAGGGCGGTTGCATTCAAACTTTTTAGCAGAGCAGGGCATTAGGGCAACTGTTACAATATCGGCAGGATCTATTTTTGCTTCCTTTGCATAAAAAGTTTTTAACACAGCCCCGAACATCTGCTGCGGAGATTTTGCAGTTGAAAGATAATCTAAGTATTCCGGATAAAAATGTTCAATAAATTTTATCCATCCGGGCGAACAGGAAGTAAATTGAGGAAGCTTTACCGATTTGTCTTTATCAACCAAAGCTTTTTTAAGTCTTGTAAGAAGTTCGGTCCCTTCTTCCATTATTGTAAGATCGGCCGAGAAGTTTGTATCAAAAACCCTGTCGAATCCTATTCTGCGAAGAGCCGTATTCAATTCCAGAGTAAAAGATTTACCCGGTTCGATACCAAACTCCTCACCGATAGCTGCACGCGGCGAAGGGGCAGTCTGAATTACAACATGTTTTTTAGGATCATCTATTGCTTCCCAGATATCATCGGAAGGATCGTTAGCACGAAGTGCGCCGGTCGGGCATCTGTTTATGCACTGCCCGCAATTAATACAAATTACTTCAGCCAGTGGCTTATCGAGAAATGTTCCTACATGGGTTTCATGACCTCTGTTTATTGCTTCCAATACTCCGACTTCCTGCAGGTCAATACAAGTTCTTACACATCTCTTGCACAATACACATTTATTCATGTCCCGTATTACGGAAGCAGATGATCTGTCAATTTTATACCTCGGTTGAGTGATATGGCCAAAAGTATAATCATCAACACCATATTCTTTGGCAAGTGTCTGAAGTTCGCAGTTTTCATTTCTAAAGCAGGAATAACATTCGCCGTAATGTTCACTCAGAAGAAGATCGATAATATGCCGTCTTGCTTTTCTCACCATCGGTGTAGAAGTATGAATTTTAATCGGTGTAGTTATTGGGTAAGTGCACGATGTCTGAAGTGTACGCATTCCTTCAACTTCTACGACACAAATTCTGCATACGCCTGCTACACAGAGATCATCATGATTGCATAATGTTGGAATATGTATCTGGTTATCCCTGCAGGCTTCAAGAATTGTCGTACCTAACGGAACAGATACTTTTTTCTCATTTATCTGAATGCTGATCATTCCTCCTATAGTTGAAGTATCAGAAGGTTTTTCAACTTTAAAAGGCTGCTGACTTATTGGTATTCTAGATTCTTTTTTATGCATTTTTACCTCCGCGCCCGTTAGTATGGAAAATTTCATCTTTAAAGTTTTCAAGAATAGATATGAAAGAATTAGGGCTTGATTGTCCTAATCCGCATTTTGACGCTACCTGCATCGTTTTACCCAGATCTTTGAGAGTATTCAGATATGCATAGGAAAAATCTCCCTTCTCAATTTTTTCTACACCTTCCAGCAATTTTGTATTGCCGATTCTGCATGGAGTGCACTGACCGCACGATTCCTCGACAAAGAATTCCATAAAATTCTTTAGAACCTTCAGCATACTTCTGCTTTCGTTGAAAATAATTATTGAACCTCCGGTAGGAAGATCTTCATAACCAAATTTGCGGTGGAATTGAGACTTCGGAACACATGTTCCCGACGCGCCTCCAACCTGTACAGCTTTTGTATTTTTCGCCTCAACAAGTTCAAGTAATTGCTCTACAGATATACCCCAGGGCAATTCATACACGCCTGGTTTTCCGCAGTCACCCGAAACCGAAAATAATTTTGTACCGGCTGACTTTTCAGTTCCGAATTTTTTAAACCATTCGGCGCCTTTTATTAAAATATGAGGAACTACAGAGAGTGTTTCAACATTATTGACAACAGTAGGATAACCCATATATCCTGTATCAACAGGATACGGTGGACGGTTTCTCGGTTCACCTCTATACCCTTCTAGGGATTCGATCAGTGCCGTCTCTTCGCCGCAGACATAGGCCCCCGAACCCAGCCTTATGCTTATATCAAAATCAAACCCTTCTTTTCCCAGAATGCTTTTTCCAAGAAGGTTTTTCTCTCTCATCTTGATAAGATAATCTTCCAGCTCTTCAAGCATATATTCATATTCGCCGCGGAGATAAACTATACCCGTCTGTGCTCCTATAGTAAAACCGGCTATTACCATTCCATCGAATATAAGCTCAGGATATTCATTCAGAAGCACTCTATCTTTAAACGTTCCGGGTTCTCCTTCATCGGCATTGCATACAATAAATTTTTTATCTGCAACGGCGGCGGCTGAAAGCATCCATTTTGTCGAAGTCGGAAAGCCGGCACCGCCTCTGCCTTTCAATACTGAAGATTTTAATTCAAAAAGAATATTTTCTCTTCCAATTGACAAAGCTTTTTTAATTCCTTCTCCCGGTGAATAGGGGGAAAAAATTATTTGTCCCGATCTTTTAGTTTTTGTTTTATTTTGCATAATCATACTCCTACTTCAACTCATTTAAGAGATTAACTGCAGTTTCAGGATCAAGCTTTGTATAGACCTTTTCATTAATGATCATTGCAGGTCCGCAGTCACATTGTCCCAGACAGCTTGTATACTCCAGTGAAATACGGTTATCATTGGTAGTTTCATTGAAGGAAATCCCCAGCTCTCTCTTAATAGCCGATTCAATATTATTTTTTCCCGCCATATCACAGCTTATGGTTTTACAAAGCTTAACGATGTTCCTTCCCTGCAGTTTAGAATGGAGAAAAGAGTAGAAAGAAATTACACTATTCACTTCCACCGGGTGGATGTTCATCAGTCTTGCTACCTCCTGCTGGGCGAAGTCGGAAATATATTTATGCTTTCGTTGTATAGCCTGAAGAATCTGCAGCAAAGCTGAGCGGTTAGCTCCGTATTGCAGAACTAAGTTCTCAATCTCCTGCGACAGTGAATTTTTTTCGAATACAAGCATTTATTTTTCCTCCTTGTTTTTCTTAGAACCTGTAGAAACCTGCTGATGAAGAAGCCTGGTTACTTTTTCAATTAATTCTTCAGGAGATATCGGTTTTTCAACAAATTCATCCACCGGAACTATTTCGCTTACCCCGAAATTCATTCCAATGGTTTTAGAAACAGATGTATACATAATAATGGGAATATTGATGCTTTCTTTTCTAAATCTTTGTGCAAGGAAAAAACCATCATCAGGTTCATTCATCATTACATCGAGGATTATTAAGTCCGGAGAATGTTCCTTAACCATTTTGTAGCCGTCATCCGGATTGGCAGCAGTAAGGACTTCAAATCCCTGTGTTGTAAGCACAAGACTGCTTGCATCTAGGATATCAGGATCGTCGTCTATTATTACTATTTTAGCCATTGCGTGTGCCTTAAAGTTTGTTATTGTATTTTTGATTATTTATTTATTAGAGTTCCACTGAAAATAAATTATGTAAAGGTTCAGCTAATAAGGCAGAAAAACCTTAATGCTTGTACCGGATCCGTATTCACTTTCAACCTTGATTTTTCCGGAATAAGATTCAATTATTCTTTTTACTATTGAAAGCCCAAGCCCCGTTCCGCTTATATTTTTGGTTTTTTCATTTTTGGCTCTAAAAAATTCCTGGAACAATTTCTCTTGTTCTGCAGGCTTTAAACCTATTCCGGTATCGGCAATTTCGATTTTTATAAACTTATCTTCACAGCTTACATTAATATTAATCCTGCCGTTTTCCTTATTGTATTTAACTGCATTGCTGATCAAATTTGTAAACAATCTAACCATCTCATCATTATCTGCTCTGAATAAAGGAATATTGTCTGCGGTTTTTATTTCGACCGCAACCTTCTTTTTATTTATTTCAAACTGCATTAATTCAATACCCGATTTAATAACCTCAACCGGATTTAATTCTTTTAATTCTCTTTGAACAGTTTTCATTTCCATTCTAGAAATATCGAGCAGATCATTAACTATTTTCAGCAGTCCGTCAAGCCTTACTTCAGATCGGAGAATGTAATTTATCGGAACTGATTATAAAATGTAGCGACGCCATAAACTCTGCTGAATGGCAGACCTACAAATTCAGCTATTTCATGCAGGGCCGGCTCAGGTAAATAATTGTAAATATTTTGAACATCCTGCAGTATAGGAATAAGGCAGCTTTTATCTTCTTTACGATAGTTTAAAAAAATTTGCGAATGCATTAAAAACCTCTTGAAAACTTTAGCACACTGCTTAATTCATATTAAATGCCATAAAAGCTTCTAAATTAGCATCAATTAAATGAAATTTTGGAGATTTTAGATTATGTTTTCAACAAAATTCTAACATTTGAAAAATTTTTTATCAAATGAGGAAATCTATTTATGATGGAGAGAGATGAAGAATTTAGGCTTATTTAATAAAGATTACCCCAGTTGAATAATTAAACACCAAAAGTATTTAATTGTATAAAAATTTCATTTTACTCCATTCGGCAACTGCTTCCCGGAAAGGGAGAAGAACACGGGGGACCACACCATGCATGTATGAAATCAATACGCCATAATTAACAATCGGCACTTCCAGAAGTTTTGCTTCTTTTATTCTCATTTGCATAACATGCCTGGTAAGCATGCATCCGCTGCATTGAATGATAAGCTTATAACTGCTGAGCTGCTGGGGAAAATCTCCTCCAGCAGTAAAATGAATATCCAGATTTTTTTTAGTATGCTGCTGCAGCCACCTTGGAATTTTTACTCTTCCGATATCATCCTCCTGCGGATGATGAGTGCATGCTTCTGCAATTAATATTTTATCGCCGTCGGCTAGTTCCTCTACTCTCTGCAGGCCTTTAACAAATGTTGCAAGGTCACCCTTATACCTGGCCATCAAAATTGAAAAAGTAGTAAGCTTAACATTATCAGGCACATCGGCAGCAACGTGCATAATTGCCTGGCTGTCAGTTATAATTAAATCAGGAGGATTTTTTAGACTGTAAAGTACTGATCTTAGTTCTTTATCTTTGGCCATAATTATAATCGTATCTTCATCGAGCGCCTCTTTTATGGTCTGCACCTGGGGAACGATCAATCTTCCTTTTGGAGCATCGGAATCGATCGGGACAACCATTACTACTATATCACCCTGACCGACCAAATCACTAATCAGAGGAGGAGTCAACTCATTCGGAAGCAATCTGGTTACTTTTGTTTTTAATAAATCAATGCCGACATTCTCAGCACAGGATATTTCAAAATGAGTGACTTTAAGAATTTTTAATTCATCCAAAAGCGACGGGTTTACACCGAATTCAATTTTATTTACGGCAACAAGGAATGAAAGAGAAATTTTGTTGAGGTGCAGGAATAATTCTTTTTCTTCTTTACTTAATCTTTCACGTCCATCCAATACAATGATTGCAAAATCTGCAGATGCAAGCGCCTTTAATGTTTTGCTTAATCTTTTCTCTCCTAATTCACCGATATCATCTATACCTGCAGTATCGACTAAAACAACGGGGCCGTACGGAGGCAGCTCCATTGATTTTTTCAGCGGATCAGTTGTTGTTCCGGGAGCTTCGCTTACGATACACGTATCCTGATCAAGCAATGCATTCATCAAAGAAGATTTGCCTACATTTCTTCTTCCAATTAATACTATATGTTTCCTTTCGGATTTATGTCCGCCGTCCATGTTTCACCCTGATTCTAAAAAATCATTTATTTTCAATACCTTATTAAACTGTTTGAAAAGCATGATTCCTTTAAATTTTTCAAAAACTGTTCCATGTACGTTCTTTTTCTTTTAATCTTCTTTCAGGTTGATAATAAATAAAAATAACGGCACTATTTGTTCAGGTTTCAGTTTTTAATAAGTTTTTTCTCTTTTTTAAGAAATTAAAGGAAGGTAGCAGATGAATGGACGATTTAAAATCTGTGGACCTAGTGTCATGTTGATTCCCCTTATATTGCAGATTACAAATGAAAGATTAAGTAGATTTTTTCAACACACAGCCTGTCGATGGTTCTAAGATTAATTTATTTTTTATCTTTCCAAGAATATTTGTCCCTGCCTCTTTTTCATTCACCAAAATATCCCAATACCCTTCAGGCAGAATAAACTCCTGTTTCATATTCCGGTCTGCATTGAATAAAATTATAAATTCATTACTGCTGTGGTTTATACTGTAGCCTAGGGCAAATGGATTATCTTTAATATTAAAGAAAGTTATTTGATTGTAATCTGCTCTTCTGAAAGCTTCATATTTATTTCTAAGTTGAATTAAGCCTTTATAGTATTTCAGAAGTTCTTCATTCAGCTTAGCATGACCATAATTGATATAGTTCGTTTTATTATCTTTCTCATAACTGTTATGGTCTATTCTCCCTTTATTTTTATCAGGCACATTTGGATCTTGGACAATTACTTTGCTTCTCGCAAATTCCTGTCCTTCATGGATCATTGTAATTCCCTGGGAAGTGAATAAAAACAATGCGGCAAGCTTGTTTAATTTCAGCTGGAGCGGGGTTAGTTTCGAATGCTTTTCAATATTATGAATTATTTTACTCTCCTTCACGTCTCCAAGAGCAATTCTTATAAAGTCGCCAAGTGTATAGCCGTCATGCGATTCAAGATAATTTACCGAATGTTCTTTCTTTTGAAACAATCCGTAATTATCCTGAATTAATATACCATTCACGTAGCTTTTAATTCTTTCCGGATCATTATTCCCGTACCAGTGGCCGAATATCCATCCGGATCCGTTAAAAGGATTTTCTCCTTTTATTCCGTTTCTTATCTGATCGTTCCAGCTCCCCCATCCGCGTAGTGAAAATCCCATCGGATCGTAACCGCCGCCCCACGGTTCGCATACAAGAATTACATCAGGATTTATTTTCTTTGCCTCGGCGGTAACAGTCTCAATCGTTTCCCAATCAATAAGTTTTCCGAGATCAAAACGGAATCCGTCAATGTGGTATTCATTCATCCAGTAGAGAATGCTTTCAACGATCAA
>DAISZW010000061.1:0-3380 GCA_036824595.1 Ignavibacteriaceae bacterium | reverse complement strand
GCAAAGAATGCTGCGGTCATATAACCCCAATGATTTCTTTCATATGGATTCCATGTGTTAACTTTTCCGAAAGTAGAATCGTGGAACGGGATTTCAATGTTGGCAAACTCTTGCGTAGGCAGAAATTCAACTGCATTAACTCCAAGATTTTTAATATAATCTATTCCCCCTTTAATTCCCTTTTCTACCAATCCTCGATATGTACCAGGTCTTTTTGCCCCTGATGAAGGATGGGCAGTCATATCACGAATATGCATTTCGTAAATAATTAAATCCCTCCAATCTTTCCTGATCCACGTATCATCCTGCCAATCGTAGCCGCTCTCTTTTACAACAATGGATTTTCTTGGATTCATATATGCATTAAAGGAAGCAACCGCTTTTGAGTATGGATCAATGCAGACTGGAGCTTCTTCATTATCTGTATTACTATGAAAGACCTTATAACCGTAATAGGCTCCCGATTTTTCACCTTCAATAATGTACTCCCAAACACCGTCGGAATCTTTAACCATCCGGTAAGAACTCCCGGTATTATCTTCAATGGAATCAAAGATAACCAGATAGACTTTTACGGCACTTGGTGCAAATAATCTAAAATATGTCTTATTATTTTCTGCGAACGATCCTAATTTTTTTATTGAATAATGTTTATCTAATTCTTTTGTTCCGTTCGTACCGGATTTTTTAGCGCTTACGGCTTCTTTTTTATATTTAATTTCGATCAATTCAATTCCTTTAAGATGATTAATGGAGAAAAGAAACAAAATCAGTACCGGAAGTAAAAGTTTCATATTACTGCAGCATATATATTTTTATGAGGATAAATTCATAATAATGTTTCCAAATTAATACATGGATGAAGACAGTTATTATACAGAAGTTCAATCTCCGGCTAATATTTGCCCGTCAACGACAGGAGTTACGCAAATAAGGGGTTTTTCGGGGACATTAAAACTTGAGAATATCTCCTCGAAAAGCTGAAAATGCATTCCTCTCTCTTCCAGTTTGGCGAATTTACTATATTTCATGAATCTTCCGATTCTATTAGAAGGAGCGTTAAAATGATATGATTTTGAGAAATCTTCACAAACCTTACTTTTCAAGAAGGAGATCTTTGTTTCATCACCTCCTTCCTTTTCATAGCCAATTGCCCTGAATTCAACAACGTAGTCGTTATTAATAATCAAGTAAATATTTAATATTGTTTCAATCATTATGAAATAATGTAAAATTATTATTCGCTAATAAATAATAATCCGGTTAAGCGGATTAAAAAATTTTTTAAAGTTATAAAAATTATTTTTGCGGACCAATCATTTTTTCAGGCCTGACAATTTCATCAAATTGTTCTGGGGTCAAAAGATTAAGTTCTACTGCAGCTTCCTTTAATGTTTTGTTCTCCTTATGTGCTTTCTTTGCAACTTTAGCTGCATTATCGTATCCGATGTGAGGATTTAAAGCGGTAACAAGCATCAAAGAATTCTCCAGGTTTTTCTTAATATTCAATTCATTTGCTTCTATACCCACGACACAATTGTCGGTAAAGCTTTCGCATGCATCGGCAATTAACCTGATCGATTGAAGTACATTAAAAATAATTACAGGTTTAAAAACATTAAGTTCGAAATTGCCGCTTGCCCCGCCGATATTTACCGTTACATCGTTTCCCATAACCTGGGCACAAACCATTGTCATCGCTTCGGATTGTGTAGGATTAACTTTACCGGGCATGATTGAACTCCCAGGTTCATTTTCAGGTAAAATTAATTCACCAATGCCGCAGCGCGGACCTGAGCCGAGCCATCTGATATCATTAGCAATTTTCATTAATGATGCCGCCAAAGTTTTCAGTACCCCGCTCAGCTCAACCATGGCATCATGAGCGGCCAGCGCTTCAAATTTATTTTTTGCAGAGACAAACGATTTGCCGGTCAATTCTGCAATTTTTTGAGCAGATCTTTCTGCAAATACAGGATGAGTATTCAATCCGGTTCCTACTGCTGTACCGCCCAAGGCAAGTTCATATAATCTTGGGAGGCAGGCATTGATTCTTTCCAATCCGTTTGTCAGCTGTTGTACATATCCGGAAAATTCCTGCTGCAGTGTTAATGGAACAGCATCCATTAAATGGGTGCGGCCGATTTTAATAATATTTTTAAAACTCAGTGATTTTTCATTTAATGCATCTCTAAGTTTAGTAACCATCGGAATTAATCTTCTGTGGATTTCCTCCACGGCCGCTATATGCATAGCAGCAGGAAAAGTATCGTTGGAAGATTGAGCTTTATTAACATCGTCATTAGGATGTATCGGTTTTTTACTTCCTAAAACTCCTCCTGCCATTTCAATTGCTCGGTTAGAAATGACTTCATTTACATTCATGTTTGTCTGGGTTCCGCTTCCGGTCTGCCAGACTACCAGCGGGAAATTACCATCAAGCTTTCCTTCAATAACTTCATCAGCAGCTTTTACGATTAAAATCACTTTATCTTCCGGGAGCAGTCCCAAATCCTTATTAACTAACGCTGCTGCTTTTTTTAGAATTCCAAATGCCCTTATTAATTCTTTCGGAATTGTTTCTCCGCCGATTTTAAAATTCATTAAAGATCTTGCGGTTTGTGCACCGTAATATTTATTTGAAGGGACTTTCATTCCCCCCATGCTGTCAGACTCAATTCTAAAATCCATCATTTCTCCACAAGTTTTTTCCAGAAATAATTTTATTATCCTAAATTTAATACAAAATCTTCAGAAATTACTTTCATTTTCAGTAAAAAAATAAAAACTGAAATTACTATGATCCCTTCTTACTTTAATAAAAACGGCACAGGTTTTAATTTTTTGAGATTACTCACAAAAAACCTAAATAAATTGTTTGAGCGGCAGAATAACACATTAAATGAATTTTAATCGGTAAATACTTTTTGTATCTTATACAAGTAAAAGAAAAATAGAAAGGACCATGAACATTTCAGCAATAGACAGAAGCAACTATCTTAAGGGACTCTTAATTGTAGCAAAAAAAGATAATCAATTGGCGGATATAGAAAAGTCAATTATAAAAACATTCTCGGAGAAATTAGGTTTTGCATCTGATTTCTGCGATGAAGTAATAAGAAATCTCCTGGCCAATAAATACATTGATGAATCGCCATTAAAATTTTCAAATGAAAAAATAGCTCAGTCGTTTGTTACCGACGGGTTAAGACTGGCCTATGCAAATAATAAAATCCCTGACCAGGAATTAAAATGGCTGAAAAAAACAGCTCTCATAAACGGGATTGATGAAAAATGGTTTGAAGAAAAAAATAAAATTTCTACCGGTCAGCCGAACCAATTGTCAGTAAAGGAATCCGCACTTCTTTCAATAATTTAAA
>DAISZW010000060.1:0-17492 GCA_036824595.1 Ignavibacteriaceae bacterium | reverse complement strand
ATCAAATAATGAACAAATTACAAATATCAAATAATGAACAAATTACAAATATCAAATAATGAACAAATTACAAATATCAATTATAAATGAATAATTAGAACTGCTTTTCAAAAATAGCATAATAATAATACTAGTTCAATTATCATTAAACCTAGTTCATTTCAATAAATTCCTAAGAAAGCAGATAAATAAGAGAAACGAATCACATCTTAATTATAATTAAATGCGGATATTATTTTCGGAGAATATGGAGGATTTGGCATGAGGAGATTCGGAAGATATAAAAGCAAAATCAGCATTTCTCAGTTTGCTGGAAAACTGTACATCGATCCTGTCTACGGCATTGAGCAGGCTTCAATAAAAATTAATTACGCTGTATTTTCAAGCAAGTGGGATATTGAAGAACTGCCGGAAGACAATTGTTTAAGAATAATTCACCGCGACAGCGACGACAGTATTCTCCTTTCTTTTAATACTCTAAAAGACAGGGTCAATTTTGCAAAATCAATTTATGCATCTAAACCGGTTAAGCAGATAGGTCAAGGGATGTACCTGGAAGAGTACGCCAACATACATTTAAAACCGGGAAAAGAAACTTTTCTCGGAAAACTTTTTCCCGATTCAAAACATAATTAGAAGCTCTTTTCTCCAGGAATATTTCGAAAATACATTCCTTTTATAACTCAACGTGAATCAGAGTCTCAAAAAGAGATTAATCATTTTTAGCTATAGTCTAAATCAATTTAATTAGGAAAATTTTAGCCACCAGCCGGTGGCATAATAATTGGGAATCTCTGCCCGATTAACTCCTTCTTAAAAAATACTGCCGGAATGAGGAGCTTGATTGTTTAATCGTACTATGGAGGGAGTTTCTCATTCTAGGCAGTACCAAAAAAACTTATAATTATTTACCGCACTCTTTAATCAATAATCTTCAAATCTTTTAAAATTTCCTTAGTTATCGAATATCTCGCCTCCGTGTCTTTGATTATATTTATGTCGATATTATTAGCAAAGAAATATAAATTCTTTTCCGGTTTGATAGTCTCAACATAACCCACAAACCATCCGATCTGCTCTTCAAAACGGATACCCCATCCGGTTTTAGCACGCAGAATATAATTTTCAGTTTCTTCTAAAATCATAACATCTTTAACAATGTCCATTGTTCTTTTTGAAAAGGGGAGTGAATCTTTATGAAGCCTTACTAAAAAGTCAATCTGCTGTTTGGGTGTTATTCTTAAGTCTCCCTGAAGCCAGAAGAGATCGATCCCGCCGTCAATATCTTTATTCCCGTAACCGGCAAGATCGATATATTTATGCATCCGCTCATAACCGATTCTTCTTGCAAGTTCCTGGTAGAACCAGACAACCGAATTACGGAACCCGGTGCGAAGGTTATGGTCTTTATTCCAGCTTTCGATGTCTCTATGAACGCCGTCCCACTTTATAATTTCATTTTCATCTTTTACCGCGCCTGCTTCAAGTGCGGCAAGCGAATTGAAAATTTTAAAAGTTGAAGCCGGTATAAACTCAGAATCAGTTCTCTCAGGGTTATAAACCAGGTATTTATCTGAATTCAAATCGTACAGCAGAAAACATCCTTCAATGTTTTTTTCTTTATAGAATTTTTCAAAATTTTCTTTTTCTTCAAATTCCTGGGGAAATGAAAAATTAATAACAAAAAACGGAATCAGAATAAACAATTTAATTGACTTCATTCATTTTATCTCAGCTTATTTATATTTATTATCCTCTTCATTCTTACATCGCTCCGCTGCTCCAGCACTCCGTTACTCCATGCTTTTAGAAATATATTCCGCAATTTTAGGTATTTCCGGTTTTACAATCAGCACTTCCTCCCGCAGCAAGGCAACTTTTCCGGGCTCCATTCCTTTCTTTTTAACCACGTATTTTTTTTGTGTAAATGATACAGGCGCAAGTCCGGATGTTTTAGATTTACTATGGTATGCCGCAATTGATGCAGCTGCTTTTAAAATATTTTTCGGTATTTTTTCAGATGAATTTTCAACTCTTAAAACCAGATGTGAACCTGAGACTCCGCGTGCATGGAACCAGTAGTCATTTTGTTTTGCAAATTTTGTAGTAAGGAGATCGTTGTTGGTGCTGTCTTTCCCGACATAAAGATGATATTTGCCTTCAAGGATGTAATGCTTAAATTTCTCCCGGAGATCATTTTTTGCAGAAGGGGAGTGAGAATCTTCTTTAATTTTTAGTTCCTTTTTAAGCTGCTTATATCCGGCTAGATTTTCTTCTTCAGCCTCTAAAGATTTCAGCTCTTTCTCTTTTTTCTTTAATTGCTCGTATTGACTTTTCAGTTCTTTGTACATTTGTTTTGATTTTTCAAGGCTTATTCTTTCTTTCTTAGCGAGCTCAAAATAATGATCAACATTCCCCCGAGGTGATAATTCTTCGTTCAGCTTGATTTTTGATTTCTCATTATTATTGTATATATCCTCAACTTCAATTTTGTTTAATCCTTTTTTTAAAGATTTTATATTGATCAGCAGAAGATTTCCAATCTTGTTTAATTCTTCTTCTTTGCTTCCTCTTTCCAGGTGAGCTTTGATGTTGTTCAGTTTGGAAGTTACCCTGGCCAGCTCCTTATCAATATTTTTTCTGATTAAGTTTTCATTCTTAACAACTTCACCAAGATAATGTTTCCTGCTTATGTAAAAATTTATTGCATCTTTCATATTGTCAAATCTGTTTACTTCCCATTCTGAAAATAATCTGAATGAATCAACTGACAGCTTTATTTCATTTAATTCTTTGTTGACAAAAACCGCCGGTTTACCGGTTCTTATTTCAGAAATTATTTTCATTAATTCCGAAATGAATTCCCCCTTGGAACTATCTCCGTTTCTCAGCTTAACTTCCGATAAAATTTCATTCCCGAAAACCGGATATCTTTTCTTAATTTCCGGGATAAAATTCTCATTGGAAATTAAATCAAAATTAAAATGATTTTCTTTGTACGGTTCCATAAAGCTTATCTTATTTATTTCATCAAAAAAAGAATTCAGAGAAGCGGATTCCGTTTTTTTGAACGGGATAATATTTTTTGAATCTGCGATTAATACAGCATTTGTAAATTTTCCCCGTACCATAAAATAAACCTGAGCCGATTCAAAATTAAATCTTGTTACACGGTCAGACCCGGCAATTTCAAGGGAAATTAATTTCGATGGGAAATATTCCGTAAAAAAACCGATAGTATTTTTTTTTGCTCTCGCATAATTTTTCTTCAGAGTTAAATAAGGGCTTCCCGGGTTTGCAGAGATCTCAAGAAATTTATTGCCTGCTTCAAAATTCCCTGAAGAAAATTCAAATATAATTTTATCTTTTTCCTGAGAAAAAACCGAAACGGCGTTCAAGCCTTCCAAATCGTTAGATGCCTCAGCTAAAAAGCGCTTTAAGAAAAAATAATTTTTATACATTAGTCTAATTAAACAAATTTTTTCAACTGATGTAATTCCCGGTTCATTTTAAAAGTGTCTTTACAATTAAATGTTGATTGGGGTTATGCATGATGTTTAATATATTTAACCTTATAAAAATTATAGGAAAAGCATATTGAAAATATCTTCCAACCTGCTGATGCTCAAAAAGGGATTCCATTCCTCTTTCTGGGTAGCAAATATAATGGAGTTATTTGAAAGGTTAGCCTACTACGGTCAGCAGATAGTTTTTATGATTTACATGCGGAACAAGCTTGGCTTTACCGAATCGGAAGCCGGGCAGCTTTCAGGAATATTCGGGGGATTGTTTTATCTGCTTCCGATACTCGGCGGAACTTTGGCTGATAAGTGGGGATTCAGAAAAGCCTTTAATGTTGCTTTCACCATTCTTGCACTCGGATATTTTTTAATCGGCTCAGTAGGAATGAATGCTTTCTCCGGTATTTACGGCGGTCTTGATCTTTACTGGATTCTTATCCTGTTTTTAGTCTTCACAGCATTCGGGGGATCATTTATAAAACCATCGGTGCTTGGCACTGTTGCGGCAGCTTCTGCACCGGAAACAAAATCCCTGGGCTATGCAATATATTACTGGCTTGTTAATGTGGGTGCAATGCTTGGACCGACAATTGCATATTTTGTGAGAGACAGTTTTGGAAATGAATTTGTTTACCTGGTTTCAGCGGCTAGCTGCCTCGCAATGCTGATTGTTAATATTCTTTTGTATAAAGAAGTAAAAGGAAATGCTCCGGAAGTAACCGAATCAATCGGGAAGAAGATTGCAAATCTATTTGTGGTTCTGGGTAACATAAAATTTATGATTTTCCTTTTAATTTATTCTCTTTACTGGATTATTTTTTGGCAGGAATATATAATCGTACCATATTACATAACTGATTATATTGACGTAAATGCACCATACGAAATCATTCAGTCGTGGGCGGGTGCAGGTGCAATAATTCTGCTGCAGATTCCTTTAAACCGGCTGACAAAAAATCTTTCGACTAAAAATGCTATCCTGACCGGTTTTGCTTTTTCAAGCCTCATCTGGCTGATTATCGGGATCTCTCCAAGTATTCCTACAATCGCAGCGGGAATAGTTGCATTTGCAATTGGTGAAATGATACAAGCCCCGAGGTATTATGAATATATTTCTGAAATTGCGCCGCCCGGGCAGCAGGGATTATTTCAGGGTTATGCATTTTTACCTCTTGCAATCGCAAGGTTTGTCGGTGATCCGCTTGGTGGATGGCTGTATCAATCTTCTAAAGCAGCCGGCAAGCCTGAATTGGTTTGGTTTGCATTGATCGGGATCGGAGTTTTAGCAACATTTTTCATGTTCCTGTATAACCGTTTTGTAAAAAATTGACGTTTCAATCGATGCAAATTGCTGCAAATCAACAATTTTTAGAAGAATGAATGTACCGGCAGTTGAAAAAGTAATGCGGATATTTTAAAAAAATTCAATTAAAGAGATGAGAATCTAATTGCATCTCCGGTTTCTTGTTAAAAAAAAGTGCAATTGATATATTTGGTTAAATGAAAAAAATTCTTCAAAACCCGCTGATTAAGAAAGTTCTTTTTGTCGTGCTGGGTTTATTAATATTGCTTTTGCTGCTGGACCGTTTGATCTTGCCCTGGTATGTAAGTTCACCAGAAGTTGTAGTTCCGAAATTAACCGGATTAAACAAAGAACAGGCGGCAGATATTCTTCAAAAGTTAAATCTTGAGCCGGTAATAGGGGACACTTCATATGATGAACATTTTCCTAAAGGTTCAATTATGCTGCAGAGGCCTGAGCCGGGGAAAGTAGTAAAACACGGTAGAAGAATATATATTTTTATAAGCGGCGGCGAACCGGTAGTCAGAGTGCCCCAGCTTAAAGGAAAATCGGTCAGGGATGCAAAGTTTTCACTGGAAAGAATCGGCTTGAAATTAGGACGCATCGATGAGGTTGCTTCGGCACAGCCTAAAGGAATGATATTCGACCAGCAGTTTGAAGAAGGAACATCGCTTAAAAAGGGAGAAACAGTTGCAGTATCCATCAGTTCAGGAATTGAAACAGGCGAAATAATTATTCCGGATTTAATCGGAAAATCTCTTACTGAAGCAAGAAATATTCTGACTAAAAATAATCTGAAAGTAGGCAAGATCAATTATCAAAGATCTTACTCGCTTTTACCGAATACTATTCTGGATCAATACCCGAGCAGCGGAAATAAAGTAAATTCCGGGGAAGCTGTTGATCTTTTTGTTACACAAGCGGCTGATTCACCGGAAGAAAAAGAAATCATAGAGGAATAATGTCTCTTTTAGCCCCTTCAATATTGTCGGCAGATTTTTCAAATTTAGCGCAGCAGATCCGTTTAGTTGAAATGGCGGATGCAGACTGGATACACTGCGATGTAATGGACGGCCATTTTGTACCCAATATTACTTTTGGTCCGCTTGTAATACAGGCCGTAAGAAAAATAACCAAGCTCCCGCTCGATGTGCACTTGATGATTTCCGATCCTGATAAATATCTGGAGACCTTTGCCGAGGCCGGTGCGGATCATTTAATTGTGCATCCGGAAGCAGCGGTTCACCTTAATAGAACTATTTCAAGGATAAAAGAGCTGGGATTGAAAGCGGGCATTGCATTAAATCCATCTACCCCGGTAGAATCATTAGTCTATGTTGCAGAATACATTGATCAGGTTTTAATCATGTCGGTCAACCCGGGATTCGGCAACCAGAAATTCATTCCTAATTCATTTAGAAAAATTGAGGAAACTGTAAAGCTGAGAAGCAGGTACAATTCAAAATTTTTAATTGAAGTTGACGGCGGAATTAATAAAGAAACCATCAAATCGGTGCTTCAGGCCGGGTGCGATGTATTCATAGCGGGTTCGTCCATCTTCAAAGCCGATAATATTACTGCCGAAGCAACTGAACTGAAAAATATTCTTAGAAGATCAAAAGGAATTATAGTTTAACTTTAATTGAAAAATCTAAAGTTTCTATCTGTAAAAAACCGAATGAAGGTGTAAAAGCTCTGAAACAATTTTAATCTTTCCTAAAATCTTATATCTTTAGTAATAATTTGATTATCCAAGTTATTGACCTCTCTTTTAAAGATGTGTATGAAAGATACAAAGATGAATATCAAATCATCGGCGATTATTATTCAAAAAATCTTCTCGCACTTGAAATAAGAAATCTGACCGGTCCCTTCCCGGATCAGCTTGATAAAGTTAATTCGCCTTTCAAAAAAAACGATAACCTAATAATCTTCGGTCTGCTGTCCGACTTTAAATCTCTCCTTACGAATGAAACTATCTTAAAAAATAATCTTCTGAAGAACAGCATTGAAGCTTCCATAAAAAACTTTGAAGGCTACGATTCTATAAGTTATGCAATTAAGAACAAAAAGTTTATTTTTAATAAATCGTATGTTATGGGAATTTTAAACGTTACACCTGATTCTTTTTCCGACGGGGGATCATATTTTAATAAAGAAGCGGCAGTGGTTCATGGTATAGAAATGGCGGATGAAGGAGCGGATATTATTGACATAGGCGGAGAATCATCAAGGCCCGGTTCAGATCCGGTTCCGGTTCAGGAAGAATTAAATAGAGTGATCCCTGTAATTGATGAAATTTTATTAAAGAAGCCCGGGGCAATTATCTCCATAGATACAACCAAGCATGAAGTCGCTGATGAAGCCTTAAAGCATGGAGCTTCAATCGTAAATGATATCAGCGGCTTAACTTTCGATCCTGAGATTGCCGAAACAGCCGCAAATCATGATGCTTCTTTAATAGTAATGCACATAAAGGGGACGCCAAAAGACATGCAGAATAATCCGGTATATGAGAATTTAATAGAAGAAATTTATGACTTTCTAGATTCACAAACCCAAAAAGCAAAAGAATTCGGGATTCAAAATATTTTTGTCGATCCCGGAATCGGTTTTGGGAAAAAAATCCGGGATAATTTTGAGATAATAAAAAGGCTGGGTGATTTTAAAAGCTTAGGTTTTCCGCTAGTAATCGGGGTATCTAGAAAGTCTTTTATCGGTAAGACTTTCAATCTTGATGTAACGGAAAGAGATAATGCAACTGCATTAGTTGAATCGGTTGCCGTTAAAAACGGTGCAAAAATAATTAGAACACATAATGTTAAATTTGGAGTTCAGGTTTCAAAATTAGTTAGTAATATTACATAAATCTTTTCCCGCATAATGGGATGCCGTTTTGCGGCAAAATCTTTTTAATCTTTATTTTTTATGTTTGATCTTTTTAAAATCGGATTTCTAACGGTAACGTTATCGGATTTGATAGATATAGCCATTGTATCTTTTATAATCTATAAGCTTTATACGCTTTTGAGAGGAACGATTGCTACTCAAATATTTGCCGGGCTTATGATAATTCTGGTACTTTCCTTTATTTCCCAGGTTGCAAATTTAAAAGCTTTAAGCTGGCTTCTGAAATTGATTACCGATATCTGGGTAATAGCATTTTTAATATTATTCCAGCCCGAAATAAGGCGGCTGCTGGTAATTGTAGCAAAGAATCCGATATTTAAAATTTTTGTAAAGTCAGAGCCTCCGGAACCGGCTTCAATAATAACCGAAGCTGCTTTTGAGCTTTCGCAGCATCAGCACGGCGCTTTAATAGTTATTGTTAAATCATCGGGAATAAGAGGCTTAACCGAAACGGGCGAACAAATTAATGCAAAACTCAGTAAAGAACTGCTTAGATCTATATTTTTCCCCAGATCTCCTCTGCATGACGGCGCGGTAGTAATAAAAAATAATACTATTGAAGCAGCAAGGTGTACTTTGCCGCTTTCCTCAACCACTTCAATAAACGGAGAAGCATTAGGCATGAGGCATCGGGCCGGGCTGGGAATCTCCGAACAAGCCGATGTAATAAGTGTAATTGTATCCGAAGAATCCGGCAGCATTTCTCTTGCAGAAAACGGAGAGCTGATAAAGGGACTTTCGAAAGATGCACTTAGGAAAAGACTTACTAAAGCATTTAAAGCTCCTGCCGAAGGGGGGGTAAAAAACATTATTGAACAATACCTGAAAGAAAAATAATCCGTATTAAAGTTTAATTGAAGTTCATACAGTCTTGGTGCCTGATTGCAGGCATTCCAAGACAGCTTTTCCTAACATAATTTTATCTAAATTTAACATAAGCGATATATTAGTTGACGGACAGTATGCGAAAAATCTGAGCAGGTGTTTTAATGTGCGGATGCAAATATTCTTTTACCTATATTTCTTTCTTTTCACAAGACCAAGAAACAATCTTTTATGACAAAGAAAAAGTGGGAAATAAAAGAATTATCTCCATCTGAAACATTGGCAAACGCTTCAAAAAAAATTCTCGCAATAAGATTAAATGATCTTTTGTCTTCAATTAAATTGTATTTCGAGGAGGAAACTGTAGAAAATCTTCATAACACAAGAATTGCAGTCAGAAGACTGCGTTACTCGATGGAATTGTTTATTGAATGCCTGGACAGGAAAAAATTTATAACGTTTTACGGCAGAATACAGCATGTACAGGATTTAACCGGAGCCGTACGCGATTTCGATGTTTTAAAACAAAATATTAACACCTTAGCCGCAGAAGAAAAAGTAAAGGTTCAAAAATCGTTGCTTGCAAGGATTGAGGAAAAGCGGCAGAATATGAATGAAAATCTGAAGCTGGAGCTGATGAAATTTATACACAGTAAAGCGCTGAAAGATTTTGGTAAAACAATTTCTTGATTTTAAAGAAATAATTTACTATAGCATAAATTTTTATTGAAGCCGCAGTGATTGACTTTTAACCGAAAAATACTAAAAATAAGAACATAAATATTTTTTATTACTATATTATTCCTTAATGGGTAAGATAATTTCAATAGCAAATCAAAAAGGAGGAGTCGGCAAGACAACTACGGCAATTAATTTGACTTCATCATTAGCTGCCGCAGAGAAAAGGACACTTTTAGTCGATATAGACCCTCAGGCAAACTCATCATCAGGATTAAACTTAAACAGTCATTCGCCTTCTATTTATGAAGTCCTGATCGGCTCTGAAAATGCAAACGACGTTATCATTAATTCCTTTATGCCATACTTGGATCTGCTTCCGTCAAATATAAATTTAGTCGGCGCGGAAATAGAAATGGTAGATATGCCTAACCGGGAAAGTCTTCTTAAAAAAGCGTTGGAACCCGTTAGGGAAAAATATGAATTTATAATTGTAGACTGCCCGCCCTCATTGGGACTGCTGACATTAAACTCACTAAGTGCATCGGATTCGGTTTTAATACCTGTCCAGTGCGAATATTTTGCTCTCGAAGGGCTGGGGCAGCTGCTCAACACAATTAATATTGTTAAAAGGCATTTCAACAAAGATCTTGCAATTGAAGGAGTGCTTTTAACAATGTACGATACCAGGCTGCGTTTGTCGCACCAGGTTACCGAAGAAGTAAAAAAATATTTCGGGGCTAAAGTCTTCGACACGATAATTCACAGAAATGTAAGAATTTCGGAAGCCCCGAGTTTCGGTAAACCGGTTATTCTATACGACGCTATTTCTTCAGGCGCTAAAAACTATATGCTGCTTGCATCGGAACTGCTTAAAAGAAATTCTATCAACGAAGAATCCTCTTCAACTTCAACCGAGGAGATTCTTAAGATGAACCAAAAAAATTATGAATAAAATAAAAACGGGACTTGGCCGGGGCCTGGATGCTTTAATTAAACAGCACAGTTATAATACCATTGAGAACCGATCAATGGATTATTCGGAATTAAAAAGGGATGAGGGGAAGCAGAACGATATACTTGCGAAAATTCCGGTGGACATGATTACTCCGAATCCGTTTCAGCCCCGTATTCATTTCGTTCCCGAAGCATTCGAAGAATTAAAGAAATCCATTCTGTCAAACGGGTTGATTCAGCCGATTACGGTACGCCGCCTTGAATACAACAAGTATCAGCTGATTTCAGGCGAGAGAAGACTTAAAGCATGCAAGGAAATCGGCTATAAAGAAATTCCGGCTTACATCATTAAGGTAGATTCCGATGAAACCATGCTTGCCATGGCTTTAATCGAAAATATTCAGCGGGAAAAATTGAATCCGATAGAAATCGGAACTGCATATAAACGTTTAATGGATGAATGCCGCCTTACACAGGAACAAATTGCCGAAACTGTGGGAAAAGACAGAACGACGGTAGCTAATTCAATAAGGTTATTAAAGCTTCCTAAGGAAATACAGGATTCTTTAGTGAAGGAAGAAATTACATCCGGGCATGCACGAGCACTGATAAATCTTCCTACAGAAGAAATGCAGCTTGATGTTCTGAATAAAATTAAAGAAGGGAACCTTTCGGTAAGAAAAGTGGAGCAGATGGTAAAGAAGCTTTTAACCGGAAGCACACCGGGGAAGAGAACTTTTCTGATTTCTGCAGACCGCAGCTCCCAATTTTCATCGAGCTTAAGCGATATTGAGGACAAATTACGCCGTACTTTCGGCACAAAAGCAATCTGCAGGCAGAAACATGACGGCACCGGTGAAATAGTTATTGAGTTTTACTCAAATGATGAACTAGAAAGGCTTCTCGATCTATTTGAAGCTATCAATAAATCATATCATTAAGCTCCTGATCCTTGCGGCTTTGATGCATATTCCTTCTTTTGCGCAGCAGGAATCGGAGAGGGACACGATATTTGAAATGCAGAAATCTCCATGGGGAGCAGTTCTACGCAGCGCTGTTATTCCCGGGTGGGGACAAATCTATAATCAATCTTATCTTAAAGCTGCTGTAATCTGGGGAGCGGCTGCATGGTTTATTTATGCCTGGCACTTCTACAATGACGATTATCAAAGATACAGAGATTTGTACAGGCAGAATATGAATGCACCTAATGCTGATGATTATAGAGACATTAGAGAGTTTTACAGAAACGAAAGAGACATGTTTGCAATTTATCTGGGGCTCCTTTACCTGTTGAATTTAGTGGATGCTTACGTTGATGCACACCTTTTTGATTTTACGGTTGAGGAAAATTTCCGCCCGAATGAATATAGGATAGGTTTCAAGATTAATTTTTAAAATTCACTTCTCCTAAAATTATTTTTATGAAAAACATAGTAGTTTGTAAAAACTGTCAGGCTGAAAATCCTTTTTACGAACTGACCTGCAAAAGCTGCAAAGGATTTTTGCGTGAAAGGATTTTTAATATTGATCTTTGGAAAGTATTATCGCTGCTGATTGAAAGTCCTGTAAAAGGATTTAAAACAATTATCTTCTCCGAACATAAAAATTTTACTTCTTTAATTCTTCTTCTCGCATCCGGCAAATTTGCCATGGATCTTCTCTTTTTTTCTGTTCTTCATAATTTCCGGTATCCTGTTGTTATCGTCAATTTTCCTGTAGTTTCTATTATGGTTTTTATTGTTGTGTGCCTGTTGACTTTTTCTTTTTCAATTTTATTATTTTATCTGGGGAACCAAATTGGGATAAGTACCAGGATAAAGGATAATTTTTCTATTTTAACTTACTCATTTATACCCCATGTGTTTGCTTTAATAATTTTGTTTCCTATTGAAGTAATAATATTCGGAGGAAATCTTTTTTCAGCAAACCCGTCACCCTTTGACTTAAAACCCGGCATAGCTTACACACTCCTGGTTTTTGAACTCTTAATTATTCTTTGGGGAATATTTCTGGCTGCTGCGGCAATTTATACGCAATTTAAAAGCATTTTTATTTCAATAATCGGTTCTGCTGCTTTAACCGCAGCAATATTTTCATTTTGTTATTTTTATTCAAGTTAAAAAAATTACTATTCCGATTGAACCCCGTACTATAGTTGGATCTTTTTTGACTATTTTTAAAGTAATATTTACCGGCATTAATTTTCAAAATGGCAATAAAAGCAGACGTTTTAATCATAGGAAGCGGAATTGCAGGCTTATTTGCGGCAATTAAAATTGCAGAATTTGCCGATGTAATTGTCGTTACGAAAAAAGATAAAGCGGAATCGAATACTAACTATGCCCAGGGAGGCATTGCATCTGTAATTGATCCGAATGATTCTTTTGAGAAGCATATTCAGGATACACTTGTAGCGGGCGCCGGTTTATGCAATCAAAAAACAGTTGAGATAATGGTGAAGGAAGGCCCCGACCGGATTTTGGAATTAATGGAGATCGGTACTAAATTTACTTCAAAAGAGGGGAAACTTGACCTTGTAAGAGAAGGTGGACATTCCATGCCCCGTATTGTACATGCGAAAGATCTAACGGGCAGAGAGGTTGAAAGAGCATTAATTCACCGTGCCTCCGAAATGGATAGAATCAGAATAATTGAAAACGCCGTTGCTATTGACTTAATTACGGAACATAATGTCAATCAGCTCAAAAATGATCCGTTAAATAACCGGAACTGCTGGGGCGCCTATGTGCTTACCGGAGCTTCAAATGAGGTTCTGAAAATCTCTTCCAAAGCTACCGTATTGGCTGCGGGAGGATTAGGCCAGGTATATCAGCATACCACTAATCCGGTTATAGCCACGGGTGATGGTTTTGCCATGGCTTACAGAGCCGGTGCAAAAATCGGCAACATGGAATTCATTCAATTTCATCCCACTTCATTATATAGATCTAAAAATGGTTCGGAAACCTCTGCTTTTTTAATCTCCGAGGCAGTCAGGGGTTTCGGTGGAATACTCCGTACAAAGGACGGTGAACCATTTATGAAAAGATATGACGAGAGACAAGAATTGGCGCCGCGCGACATTGTAGCAAGAGCTATCGACAACGAATTGAAAAAAAGGGGAGATGACTGCGTTTACCTCGATGTTACTCATAAAAGTTCCTCAGAAATAATCGATCATTTCCCTAATATCTATAAAGCATGTAAAGATTCCGGGATTGATATAACAAAAGAATTTATACCTGTTGTACCGGCCGCACATTATGCCTGCGGGGGAGTAGTAGTTGATGAATGGGCGAGATCTTCCCTAAACGGATTGTATGCATGCGGCGAAGTATCGATGACCGGCGTTCATGGAGCTAACAGGCTCGCGAGTAATTCACTGCTGGAGGCAGTTGTTTTTTCTGAGCGTGCGGCTCTGAATATTAAAAACTTTTTAAGCAATTACTCCTCTTCAATACCTGAAATTCCCGAGTGGGATGATTCCGGCACACTGAGTGCCGATGAAAAAGTTCTTATTACTCACAGCATCAAAGAAGTAAAACAGATTATGTGGGATTATGTAGGAATAGTAAGATCGAATGACCGGCTTGAAAGAGCAAGGAGAAGAATCCATAACCTGTTTCTGGAAACCGAAGAGTTATATAAAAAAACAAAGATTTTCGAATCAATACTTGAGCTTAGAAATATTATCACCTGTGCGCATATTATTATAAAATCTTCACAAATGAGGCAGGAGAGCAGGGGACTGCATTATACGCTTGATTATCCTGAATTAGGTAAAGGTGTTCCGCGGAATACAATCCTGGAAAATCTTAATCCTTAACTAAATATTCTAAAACAGCGCCGTAGCGGATTCCTTTTGTACTAACCATGATTTTATCCAGTTTCAGTAAGTGCATTATTTTATATAAGATTATGGTTCCGGCCAGCAAAACATCTTCACGCCCTTTTACAACAGATTTATACTTAGAAAGAATTTCATTCTTCCTAAGAAGGGAAAGTTCCTTAATAAGCGTTTCCAGATCATTGAATGCAAGAAAAGATCCTTCTATAGCTTCTTCATTAAACTCTGAAAGTTCTTTTTGGATGCAGGCTAATGTCGTGGGAGTCCCCGCTATTGCAACAGCAATTTCCGGAATAAAATTTTCTCTGTAGATGCCTGAGAAAGCTTGGTCCAATTCTGCTTTTAGCTCCTCAATTTCGTTCTGTAAAGGCGGATCATGCCTAAAAAATTTTTCACTGAAGGAAACTACTCCAACCGGGAAGCTTTTTTTAAAAAATATTTGATTTCCTTTGCCGAAAATTAATTCCGAGCTGCCTCCTCCTATATCTATTACAACAACATTTTTATCGCCGGATAATCCCGACACGGCGCCTAAAAAAGAGAGCTTTGCCTCCTCTTCGCCCGGTACAATTTTTACTTCCATATTTAGTTTCTCTTTGATTTCTTCTGCAATTAGCTTCCCGTTTGAAGCAATTCTAAATGCATTTGTTGCAACGGCAATGCTCTGCCCGCAATGGAATTTCTCCATTGTTTTTTTATAATCGGAAAGTATATCAATCAATTTGTTTTTCTTCTCAACGCTGATAGGTTCCCCCGGAATCAATCCCTTACCGATTCTAGGGATCAATTGTTCGTTATAAAGGGGGATAATTTTATTATTTCGAATCTCAGCGATTAAAAGAATGACGGTATTGGTTCCTATGTCTATAGAGGCAACAATCATGATTTTTTTTTATTTTAATTTATTAAAAAATTTATCTCTATGAAAAGTCTCAGCCCTCTTTCGAAAACATTCCTTTTCATAACAATTTTGCTAGGTTCATTATGGATCGGAGGATATCTCTGCCGGCTGGCTGTATTTTATCAGCTCTTTGAAGAGGAAGAATTCATATTAAGACCATTTGTAAATAATCAGAACCTTCCCGGCATTCTGATGGTTTTACGGGCAGCAGTTGTATTTACGTTAATTCTTTATCCGCTTTTTATATTGTCGTTTTTAATATTCATAGTATCATCCAAAATTAATTTAAAACGGAATGGCTGGCTTTTTATAATTTCTATTCTAATTTTTCTTACATTACCTTTTGAAATTTATTTAATGACAATAGATTACGATATTATATTTAAAATAAATTATAACACTTTTAATACGGAAGAAGTTCTTAATTTAGTTATCAAAAGATTTAAAATATTAAGCAGCTTTCCGATAATTGAATTGATTTGTTATTTTGCAATTATCTATTTGATGATATTCCAGCCGTTAAAAATAAAAACAGCAGATTAGTTCATGAAGATTAAAGAAAAAGAATTTGAGGAGATTATACAGGACTTAAAAGCATTAGCCGCCCAGTTGGGAGCCGAAGTCAGATTCGAAAAAGGCGATTTCAAGGGCGGCTACTGTATTCTGAAGGATAATAAAGTTATAGTTGTTAACAAGATGGCAAATTTGCAGAAGAAAGTAATGATACTTTCTGCGGCTTTAAAAGAGCTCGGAGTAGATCAAATATATTTAACTCCGAAAATCAGGGAAGTAATAGAAGAAATGGCTGAAAACAAATGAAAATAATTGTTATTAACGGTCCGAATTTAAATATGCTGGGGACAAGAGATAAGAATCATTACGGTGCTTTATCTCTCGAGTCTATAAAAGAAATTCTCAAGAAAGAATTCGCCGATATTACATTCGAGTTTTTTCAGACAAACCTGGAAGGTGAGATAATAGATAAAATCCAAAATGCCGAAAAGGATTTCGATGGAATCTTAATTAATCCGGGGGGATATGCACATACATCTGTAGCTATTCGCGACGCTCTTGCAGAATGTAAGCTGCCGAAAATAGAAGTCCATCTTTCTCATTTGGCTGCACGTGAAAAATTCAGGCAGAAGTTAATTACGGCATCTGCATGCAGCGGCTACATTTCAGGATTTAAAGAAAAAAGTTATTCGGCGGGAATATTCTTATTAAAAAAATTAATTAATGAAGCGGGACGCTGATGATAAAGGCAGTGGTATTCGATCTCGATAATACGCTTGTTGATTTTATGAAAATGAAAAAACGGGCTATCGAGGAAGCAATCCCGGCGATGGTTGATGCCGGATTGGAAATTACTCCGGAAGTTTCACAAAAAATAATCGATGAAATATATAAAGAACAGGGGATAGAATACCAGAAGGTTTTTGATGAATTCCTGAATAGAGTTTTAAATAAAGTCGACTACAAAATTCTCTCCGCCGGGATAGTTGCATACCGCAGAGCAAGAGAAGCCTCATTAATTCCTTATCCTCATGTTTATTCTACACTGAATAAGCTTTTAAAACTTGGAATAAAAATGGGAATACTTTCCGATGCACCGGTTAAAGAAGCCTGGCTGAGGCTGGCTTATCTTAATTTTCATCATATTGTGGACGCTGTTGTTACATTTGATGAAACCGGCTTCAAAAAACCGGATCCGGCTCCATTCAAAATGATTTTGGAACGCTTAAATGTAAAGCCTGAAGAAGCAATAATGGTAGGAGATTGGGTGGAAAGGGATATTGTTGGAGCTGCGAAAATCGGGATGAAAACGGCTTTTGCGAAGTATGGAGATACTTTTAACACAGAGAACCATAATGCGAATTTTCAATTAAATGATATTAGTGAATTAATAGATATTATTGCTAAAGAAAATAGATTAGTAAATATTTATTAAACCGTTCATTTATAACAAGTTCCTGAATTTGCTAATATAAACAGTATTAATTATCTTTATTTAAAGCGATTAAGATTCTAATGAAAGAACTTTCAATAAAGAAACTTTATTACTCAATTAGTGAAGTTAGTAAAATTACTGAAGTTGAACAGTATGTCTTAAGATACTGGGAGACTGAATTCGAACAGCTGAAACCGCAAAAAAATCGTGCAGGAAACCGGATTTATACCAACAAAGATATTCAGCTGATTCTGCATATAAAAGCCCTTTTGAGGGAAAAGAAGTACACAATTGAAGGGGCTAAAAAGATACTCGATGATTACGAACCTGAGGGGATTGCCAGTGCACAAACATCTGCACATTCTATCGGGGGAGATAATCTGTCAAACGGAAATAAGAAAGAGAAGCCGTCCTTAAAAAAGGATCTGGAAGAGATTAAAAATATTCTGGAATTTATTACTACTAAACTATAAATTGATAATCAGTTATCGGTAATCATTGATCAATAAACTAATAACTGATTACTGATCACCGATCACTGATTTCGGAACGTGGCGCAGCCCGGTAGCGTACCTGAATGGGGTTCAGGTGGTCGTGGG
>DAISZW010000217.1:0-5244 GCA_036824595.1 Ignavibacteriaceae bacterium | reverse complement strand
TGTATTTTTTGACACAATTGAAAAATTCAATTTTATGATAATAAAATACAATTATCTATTATTTAGATAATTTATGATATGCAATTCAGAAAGGTTATTTTAATAGAGAAGAGAAAAATGCTAGCGGTATTATGTGAAATTTGATGGAATCAGATTTGTTTTTTTTCCTAGGTTAAATCATAATTCTTACATGTCATTCAAAAGATCTGAAGCTTACTTTAATCACAGCTCCAAATCTTTCAAACGACATTAAAAGTCGACTTTAATCCAATTACATCATTTCAGCAGAATAAGCTTTTTAACAGAGGTGAACTGTCCTGCTTCAATCTTATAGAGATATACGCCGCTGCTGTAATTTGAAGCCTCCCATTTAACGCTATAACGTCCGGGTAATTTTACCTCATTTACCAGCTCAGCAACTTTTTGCCCAAGTATATTATAAATTGAAAGTTTAACATGAGACTGCACCGGAATATCAAAGGTTATCGTGGTAGTCGGATTAAAAGGGTTTGGATAGTTCTGATGCAATTTATATACTGCAGGAATTTCAGGAGTATTTTCTGTTAAATCAACGGATGTATAGTCGGATCCATCATAGGGAACAGGATTGATAATCCCTGTCATATTATTCTCTGCCAGCAGTTTCAATTTATTATCGGGCAGGAACATTACTGTACCTAGATATTTAGGAATATTGCTTGCAGCTTCTCTTAAAACGGCTGCCCACATTATGGATGATTGAAGACCGCCGCTGCCGATATTCTCATTCCCATCATTGTCATATTGAAGAATAGCCAGACCAAAGACGCTGTCAACTTCAGGTACAATTTTTTCGGAACTAAGTTCAATTGCATCCCACCTGACTGCCATTTCCAACGCATAACCGTCGGAAGTCTGACGGCGTGCAAATTTTCTGTCAGAAGAATCCAAACCTGTAAAACTTTCAACAGCAGAAAAAATCGAATCCCAAGCAGTCATTCTCAATTGAAATGTTGATGTTTGGCTGCTATCAGTTGGATCCGGATCAAACATTACTTCTAAAGCATCATTTTGATTTGCATTAGACGAGATACCGGATATAGTATCATCCCTGACTTCTTCATAGATATAGAACCATTCTTCATCCCATCCTGCCCACAGATTTACGGACAGATCGGCATCATTTACCGGTGCTCCGATATCGGAATTTGCATAAGACCTCATCCTTAAGTAACCTTCATCCGGATTTCTTAAGACATTATATACTCTGTCTCTGGATCCGTCTACATCAATATAAAATTCAGTACCGTCGTAAGGGAGATTGTTAGTAGCTCCATTAATATTGCTTGCAGGGATGAACTGCAGTTTATGATCAGGAAGAAACTTAACTGTACCGAGATTGGCCGGGGTATTCCACACATTGTCAAGCAGAACTGCTGCCCATTGGATAGTATGTTCACGGGAGCCGTCTACAGGGTGATCATTATCATGAATATTAATTGCTAATCCAAAAGTACTATCGACTTCTGCTGAAATAGTTTCGGATCCGCTCAAAATGGCATCCCATCTGATGGCAAGTTCTAAAGTATAACCGCCTTCTAATGTTCTTTTAGCATACTGTTTTAGACTATCATCAATACTATTCAGGTTATCCCATCCGTTTCCTACATTTTCATCGGAAGAATCCAGAATGGTTAAGTTTGGACCGAATATTGAGTTTGCCGTACTTGTCGGTATTGGATCAATTTTTAATTCCAATCCATCTGATTGATACGAGTTATCCCCGCTCCCCGAAACGGTATCATCTGTTACTTCAGCATAAAGATAAAACCATACTGAGTCCCATGCTGCCCAAATATCTGCCGATAAATCAGTGTTACTATAAGCCACGCCATTATCATTACCGTGATAATTTTTTAACTGCAGATATCCATTATCGGGGCCGGCTAATGTATTGTAAAAATTATCCCGTTCACCATCGATTTGAATACTTCCAAATGATACATCGAAATATTTATCTGCAAATTCTAAAACTGCCGGCCAGTCCGGAACATCAGTATGTCCGCCGTCATGATATCTGTATGCAATTTGACCGGAAATGTAAGCAGCGTCTAATTGAGGCTTTGCATCGTTCATTATTACTCCATCAACACCAAGGAGTTCATAAACGGGAGTTGCCCCAACACAAGTGAGATACATTCCATAGGGATCTGTCCATGTGTCACCATTGCCGCCGTTAATGAAAACAGGTCGCGGTGCACATAGAGATAGCAGTGAATGAGCATCGACTGGACAATTTTCTATTTTCCTTGGCAGATACCGATCCGGATTCAGCGGGCCCATCCATTTAAAGAAATTTCCGGCCGTCCAATGGTACTCCTGATCCCAGCTGGAATTTTCCAAATCCTGTCCCCAGTGTCTTCTATTCATTTTTGTGCCTAAGCTGCCGGAACAGCTTGGAAAAGCAAATGCAATACGTTCATCATATGCCATTGCAACTAGTGTAGCTTTTCCATAACGGGAATGACCGCTGAGTCCGAGCTGATCGGCATTAACATCCGGATCAGTTTCAAAATAATCTACTAACCGGCTGACTCCCCAGCTCCAGGCTGCTAATGTTCCCCAGTCGGTTGGTTTACGCCAGTTACCCTGGCTGCACAAACCAATTAAGTAGCTGGTAAGAAACCGGCCGTTATCCGGCTGCAGCATGGTAGGATCAATAATGCAGACTCCATAACCTTTCGGACCAATTATGTTCCAGTAGTTATCAAGAAAGAAAAGATTGAAATTGCCGAAACCGTATCCTGCTCCAAAAGGGGAAAAAATAATAAATACCGGTACCGGACCGGATGCAAAAGCAGGTATCCGCAGGTATGCAGCAATTTTAGGAGTATCCCTGACAGCGGGATATCCGGAAACATCAATATTTCCTGTAATTATCTTTTGCCGGTATGCAGAAAAACCGCTCCTAATGAGTGTATCTGAAACAATCCATGTTACATCCGGAAGAATACTGTCAGGCGGGATTACACCCCACAATTGTTCCTGGACATCTTTAAGCAACTCGGGACGCCGTTCATTCCACCATTGATCTTCCGTGGTAATGACAGTACCATTATTCATTTTCAGGAGATCTATTGGCGTGTAGCTGCTTACTTTTTCTGAATCAGGCCCTGGAAAAAACCCGGCTGAAAAATCATTATAATTATTCCAGAGACTAAAACCTGATCTGGTTATTGTATTACCTGCAGAATCCGTCCAGTTACCCTCAGGATCTCCAGAGTTTACCGGCCATGTATTGGGAGGTGCGAGTGTATCCTGAAGCTTTGGCGGAAGTACCGGGAATTTAATACCAAGCTGGTACATCATCTGATCACGGTCCTGCGTCATAGTAACGCTGCCTGGAGGAAAAGCAGGCGGAGGATTAATGCTGTCGTACTGTTGAGCTGCTAACCGGACTGTAAACAGAAGTAAAGTTAAAAGAATTATTTTATAATAATTAAACTTTGTAGCAAATTTCATATACCTCCTTATTTTGGTTTCCTATTCACATTTGAACAGATTTACCACATCAAAGGAAGAAAAATTTTACACCTCTATTATTACTTGTTTATGAAATGAATATCTCAATGAAATAATATACAATTATTGAAGATCAATCGGAATTATAATAATCACTGATAAACGGATTTTATATTTCAGATTTTCTAGGATATTCTTAAGTAATTATTCATTCGGCTTATAATGATATCCTAAAAGCTTATTATTACTTAAAGACGGAATAACAATCAATCCTTTATCTTCGATATATTCAAAATCTGCAATATTAATTTTTTCAGTCCGGGTATTTAATAACTCTGCAACCTTCCCTCCGGGAGAAACTAGGTATAAATTTCCTTCGAAATGGGAAACCAAATAGTTATTTCCGCATTTTTTTATGCCGTCAATTATTCCAGATTTAAGCTGAGCAACCTCAACAATTTCTTTTGTAACAAGATCTGCCGCTTTAATACTGCTGTCGCTTATAACACCCATAATTAATTTATTCCCGTCTGCTAAGATCCCGTTGGTTCTGGAAATCGCCTCATCTTCAATCCACTTCTCCACTTGGCCGTTTTTTATTCTATAAATAATATCGGAATCACTCTCAGACACATATATATTCATATCCTTATCAACTGTAATATCGTTTAAGAATTTTGAAGTTTTTATGTAGTATTTATTTGATACCGAATCTCCTTTCAAATCGTATTCAACAACGCCAAACCTTTCAACTATGTAGAGTTTATGTTTAAACACACAAATACCTGTCGGTGTAGTAAGATTTCGAATCCAATGCAGTTGTATCAGCTCTCCATTAGGCCGTGCTTTAGCTATAGAGTGATTGCCGTATGGTCCTCCGATTTTAAGTCCTGCAGTATAATTTGAAACATATAAAAGTCCTCTAACGCTGTCGTAGGCTGCCGATTCAGGTCCTCTAAAAATTTCTTCCGTTTCCCATACTTTAACTGCCTGGGCAATATCATCTGCAGAGGCAGCTAAAATAAATAAGCCGATTAAAATAATTTTCAGGTTTTTCATAAGAATTTTTTGTTTTGTTGTTTTGTTATTTTGTTTCTGGCAGGTTATTAATTGTAATAAAAAAAATCAACTAATAGTATTTTTAGTTCTTTCCCCGTTTATCATTCTCAATATTTTAAGAGGATTTTCATTTCTTAACTCCTCAGGCAATAGTTCGCTGGGAAAATTCTGATAACAAACCGGCCGTACAAAACGGTATATTGCTAAGGTGCCGACTGAAGTTGTTCTGCTGTCTGTTGTCGCCGGGAACGGACCGCCATGTACCATTGAGTGGCACACTTCAACGCCTGTCGGATAACCATTAATAATTAATCTGCCAGCTTTCCTTTCAAGAATCTCAATTAATTCTTTATAATTTTCCAAATCGGTTTTTTCTGCATGAACAGTTGCCGTCAGATGACCTTCCAGACTTCTTGCGGCTTCTAGTAATTCTGTTTTGCCTTTTGCTTTAACGGTAATTGTTGAGGGACCGAAAATTTCCTTTTCAATATTTTCATTAAACAAAAAATTTTCTGCGGTTGTACTGAGCAGGTAGGATACTCCTTCACAAACTCCGCCGGTCGATTTTCCCTCGGCGAGAAGTTCAACTTCTTTCTCTCTTAGAATATTTTCTATGCCTGTTTTATAAGCATCCTGAATAGCTGACGTAAGCATAACTTCAGCAGAAATCTGTTTAAAAATCTC
>DAISZW010000216.1:0-5262 GCA_036824595.1 Ignavibacteriaceae bacterium | reverse complement strand
TCTTCTATTTATTATTTCCATCCCGGTCTGGTGGCTGTTTGAGTTCTTTAACGGTATTACTCAAAATTGGTTTTACATCGGAAGTGAATTCTTCTCCGGCTTTGAATATTTCCTTCTCGCTTCTTTAAGCTTTTCAACCGTAATGCCCGCAGTACTCGGAACAGCAGAGTTTGCCGGCACATTTAATTGGATTAAAAATTTAAGGCAAGGGCCGAGGATAGGAAATGACCGGAAGACATTGGGAGTCCTGTTTTTAATTGGAGCCGTAATGCTCTTCCTTCTGATTATCTTTCCGGCAATTTTTTATCCGCTTCTTTGGATCTCTATCTATTTAATTGTTGATTCAATTAATGCAGCAGCCGGAAATAATTCACTTCTGGTTTATACAAAGAATGGTGATTGGGGGGTTATCGTTTCGTTATTTACGGGATGTATGATCTGTGCTTTCTTCTGGGAGATGTGGAATTTTTATTCTTACCCGAAATGGGTATATCGTCTGCCGTATGTGCATGTATTAGAAATCTTCGAAATGCCCCTTCCCGGGTATATCGGCTATCTGCCGTTCTCATTAGAGCTGTTTGCTTTTTACAATTTTATCACAGGTTTTTTCCGCAATACAGACCTGAGAAACTTTGTACAAATCTAAAAGATTTTTTGCTAAGATTTTCTTTAAGTTGTCCAGTAATTTTTCTTATTTGACTCGGATATTTTTTCACCCTCTTTAAATGTAACGGTGCTTTTAACATTTCCATTTTGATCATAAATAATCCATAAACCGTCTCTTTTTCCGTTTTTATAAATTCCTTCTTCTTTTATTGTACCGTCTTCATAATACCAGGTCCATTTATCTTCGGGTATATCGTTCCTGAATGTTCCTTCGGATTCCAGGCGTCCGCTCGGATAATAATATTTCCATTTTCCTTCATTTTTATTCTCTTTAATAGTCCCGGACATTAAAGTTTTTCCATTAAGACTGGTAACAATAAACTCCCCGTTTTTAAGCCCTTCAACAACTTCATACCTTAATATCTGGTTTGAAACTGTATCCGAGATGGTGCCGGTAAAAAGCTTTTTATTTTTCGTCTCGTAAATAATTCCGTTCTTCATACTTATTTCTTTCTTCACTTTTATTTCTTTGGAGCAGGAGATTAATAAAAGCGGCAAGAGAATAAATACGATAACGGAAACAATTATTTTCTCAAAATCCTGGGGAAAGGAAATTCTAAGCATATGCCCTCGCTTATCTTTAAGATTTGATTAAGATAAGAAATTCAATAGATATGCCATGTGAGAACACTCTTTCCGCTCAATATCCCCTGAACTACTGATCTCAATATGAGAGAAATGCTGCGGATATTGCTAAAAAGAAACAGGGTAATTTAGACTTTTTCCTCCCATTCAAGAGGAGAACCGGGAGGATTTTTTCCTTCGCAAAGCTCTATTAAAACACCGTTATTTGATTTTGGATGGAGGAAAGCAATCATTAAATCTTCAGCGCCGCGGCGCGGATTCTTATCAATTAATTCAATTCCGCTTTCTTTCATTTTTGCTAAGGTAGTTTTTAGATTATCGACCGCAAAAGCAATATGGTGAATCCCTTCGCCTTTCTTTTCAATAAATTTTGCCACAGGTCCGTCCGGATCGATTGATTCAAGAAGTTCAATTTTTGTCTCCCAAATTTTAAAAAAGGCAGTACGCACTTTCTGATCTGTCACTTCTTCTATCTTATAGCATTTAAACCCGAAATTATCTTCATAATGCTTAATTGCTTTTTTAAGATCTTTAACTGCAATGGCTATGTGTTCAATATGTGTAATCATATTCTCTCCTAAACTTCCTCAATTAATGAGATAAAAAAAGAAATCGGATAGATAATTTTTATTCCTGAAGCAACTCATCCTAATCCTTCTTTTTACGAAGAGAAGGATTTGTCTGAGGATTTGACATTATATACAATATCTTGTCAGAAATATAACTAAAAGGTTTTATATTGATAACCTGTCTCGCCGTTGGCGGAGGTTAGAGTGAGTTCTTTAAACCGTGAAAACAAATGAACTCGCCCGGATTCAGCATGTTATAAGATGTGCTGCTCTCTATACTCTCCGAATACATCACGTAAAGTTTTGCAAATCTCGCCAATAGTTGCATAAGCTTTTACCGAATCTAAAATATAAGGCATTAAGTTTTCACTTCCTTGGGCTGCATTTTTCAGCATTAATAATGTCTTATTAACCGCATTGGAATCCCGTTCCGCTTTTACTTTGTTTAAAAATTTTATCTGCTCTTCCTGGACTTTCAAATCAATCTTTAAAAGATTTTTATATTCTTCTTCATCAGTTTTGAATTTATTTACCCCTACAATTATTCTTTCCCCCGATTCAACTTCTTTTTCATGCTTATAAGCAGCATTTTGAATTTCAGACTGCACATATCCCGATTCGATTGCCGAAATCATTCCTCCTATTTCATCGATTCTGATTATATATTCTTCAGCTTCTTTCTGAATTCTATCAGTCAGTTCTTCAACAAAGTATGATCCGGCAAGAGGATCGATTGTATTTGTTACGCCGCTTTCGTATGCAATAATCTGCTGGGTTCTCAATGCTAATCTCACCGATTCTTCCGCAGGTAGTGCAAGCGCTTCATCTTTTGAATTTGTATGCAGGCTTTGAGTTCCGCCTAAAACCGCTGCCAGAGCCTGTATAGTAACCCGCACAATATTATTATCAACCTGCTGAGCGGTTAAAGAGGAACCTGCAGTCTGACTGTGAAAACGGAGCATCATTGAACGGGGATTTTTTGCATTAAATCTCTCTTTCATAATCTTGGCCCATAAACGTCTTGCCGCCCTGAACTTTGCCGCTTCTTCAAAAAGATCGCTGTGGGAATTAAAGAAAAAGGAGATACGTTTTGCAAATTCATCAACACTTTGTCCGGCATTAATGGCAGCATTTACGTAAGCAATTGCATCTGCAAAAGTAAAACCGACTTCCTGTGCCGCAGTTGAACCGGCTTCGCGGATATGATATCCCGAAATTGAAATTGTATTCCATCTCGGCACTTCCTTAGAACAATACTCAAAAATATTTGTAATTAATCTCATTGAAGCTTTGGGAGGGAAGATATAAGTGCCGCGGGCGATATATTCTTTTAAAATATCATTTTGAATAGTTCCGCTTAATTTATCTTTCGGAATCCCTTTCTTTTCTGCTGCAGCTATATACAAAGCCAGAAGAATTGAAGCCGGCGCATTGATTGTCATTGAAGTGGAAACTTTGTCTAAAGGAATCTGGTCGAAAAGAATTTCCATGTCCGCAAGAGTATCGATTGCCACACCCACTTTGCCGACTTCCCCGTAGGCAGCCGGATCATCGCTGTCGTATCCTATTTGAGTCGGAAGATCAAAAGCCACCGACAGCCCGGTAATTCCATGTTCCAGCAGATAACGGTAGCGCCGGTTTGATTCCTTTGCCGTTCCGTATCCCGCATACTGACGTATTGTCCAGAGTTTTCCCCTGTACATTGTCGGCTGAATTCCCCGTGTGTATGGATGCTGGCCGGGAAATCCTATTTCTTTTTCATATTCATCAATTTTTTTTTGATCGGGAATGTATAACGGATCGATGGGCATGAATGAAATGGTTTTAAACTGCTCTCTTTGCTCCGGTGCAGTTTTTAATGATTCCCTGTAAACATTTTTTTCCCATTCTTCAAAAGATTTTTTTACCGGATCTCCTTTTGAATTTTCATTCTTCAAACTCATTTTCTATACTAGCAATCTTTTGCTGAATGTTTTTGAAACGTATTGATCGAGCTCTTCCCGGAACGCGGGATGTGCAATATCGATTAAAGCTTTGGCTCGCTGAAGAATTGTTTTCCCGTAAAGATCGGCAATACCGTATTCAGTTACAACAAAATGAACATCGCCCCTTGTGGTTGTCACGCCGGCGCCCATATTTAAAAAGGGAACTATCCTTGAAATCTGTCCGGACTTTGCAGTGGAGGGGAGTCCAATGATTGGCTTTCCGTCTTTGCTTCTGGAAGCTCCGCGTATAAAATCCAGCTGTCCGCCAAATCCGCTGTAAAACATTGGGCCGATTGAATCGGCGCAGACCTGTCCGGTAAGATCAACTTGTATTGCAGAATTAATTGCAACCATCTTGTCATTCGAAGCAATAATGAAAGGATCGTTTGTGTACTGGGAAGGATGAAATTCCATTAACGGATCGTTATCGATGAATTCATAAAGTTTTTTGGATCCCAGCACAAATGAAGTAATAATTTTTCCCGGATGAAGAGTTTTCTTCTCGTTTGTCAGAATTCCTTTTTCCACCAATTTTATAATCCCGTCCGAGAACATTTCTGTATGTATCCCGAGATCTTTCTTATCATCAAGATAATGAAGAACTGCATCCGGTATATTTCCGATTCCCATTTGAAGTGTAGATTCGTCTTCAATCAATCCTGCAATATTTTTCCCGATCTTCTCAAATAATTCATGCTCTTCCTTGCTTGCTTCATTTTCAGGCCGCATTTCTTTAAGAGGTTCATCAACTTCAACACAGTAATCTGTTTTATCGATATGAATGAAGCAGTCTCCCAGTGCTCTAGGCTGATTAGGATTAATTTGAGCAATTATAATTTTAGCGACTTCCGTAGCCGATTTGGTAGTTTCCACCCCGACTCCGAAGCTGCAGAATCCGTATTTATCGGGAGGCGATACATTAATTAAAGCAACATCAACAGGAAGAATTCCCTTATAGAATAGGGAAGGAATTTCTCCCAAAAAAACAGGTGTAAAATCTGCTCTCCCTTCGTTAACTGCCTGTCTTACATTTTTCCCGATGAATAATGCATTATGCCGGAAGTGACCTTCGTATTCGGGATTTGAATATGGTGAAATGCCTAAAGTAAGAATATGAAAAACCTCGACGTTGTGAAGTTCTTTAAAACGTGCGCACATTGCATTTAATAAAATCCCGGGCGTGGCTGCCCCCGGATGAACATAAACCCTGTCACCAGATTTAATATGAGAAACAGCTTTTTCTGGTGTACAGACTTTTGATTTGTAGTTTTCTATCCACGACATTTATAAACCTTTGTCTCCCTTTTTATTCCTTGTGAGAAGTAAAAGACAATAAGAATGATTATGTGAACCTGCCTGCTCGCCTCGTCTCCGACGAGTCGGAGCGGGCCGGCCGGCAGGTCATCTTATAAAATATTTAATTAAACTCATTCCTAATTTAGCGGTTAAGCTTTTGA
>DAISZW010000059.1:12787-17717 GCA_036824595.1 Ignavibacteriaceae bacterium | reverse complement strand
TTGAATTGCTGAGCTTAAGCTGATTTATTTTTTCATTATTTATTTCCAGAATTTTTCTTAATGATCCAATCATCTGAACAATAGATTCATCTCTTAAGCCGGCTGGAGAATCGGGGTTATAATTCAGGATGTAATCCAATTCATAGAAGGTTTATCCTGAGGCCTTAATGTTCTCCAGAATTTCAATTGCATCGAGAACAGTAATAGGAGTAGTAAACGGATCAACAATATTTGTGATATCTATAAATAAAAGGAATTCTTCAATACTAAGTTTTAAACTTCTTGCGAAGAAGGAATATCTTAAGAGTATAGACAGCGAATCAACAGACAAATGGTTATCAGTTTTTGCAGAAATTAATTCAAAATCGCTTTGCTTCAATGCAAGCGCCGAAAGAATTGTGGGTACCGGCGTATAACCGTTATAAGGTGCTGAGGGATTGATTCCAAAAATTATATTATTATCCAAATCAACAGGGTTGTTATTATCATCTAAAGCTTTGAAAAATTGATCTACTGGATTTGTAATTGCCTGATTCTGAAATAAGTTATTATAGAGCGGCTGAATCAAGTTTTCCGGCCTCTCTGCTTTAACGCGTACTTCCCTATTAATTTCGCCGAAGAAAGCAAGAAGAGTTTCAAATGGAAGTTTAAGTTTTTCACTGAGCTGTTTAAAACTATACAAATTCACAAGTAAATTACCGTCAATAACATTGTTCCCGATTTTCGAATTCCTGATCAGCAGATCCAATTCCCACATTTTCCATCCTGTTTTTCTCCAAAGCCTTAAAAATCTATGAAGAAGATCAAATTTTATAATACTTAAGTGAGTCAGCATTTGTAAATCAAGATCTAAGGAATCAATGGGGCGTTCAATTCTGATCCTATCCGGATCGGAAGGATCGGATATAAATTTTACTAAAAGTAATTGCAGCAGCTCCGAATAGGATAATCCCGTTCTTTTCAAGAACAGCGATACCTGGATGCTTGTTTGAGCAGTATCAAATCCCCAATATTTATCCTGATCTGTTGAAGCCGGTCTTTCATTAATTATTAAATCTTTTTCTTTAGATGAAATGCGGAAATATTCCGAAGCTATTGAAACATCATCCGGAACCTTATTATCCGGATCAGACGTATCTTGAAAAGCCTGCATTAATTTCCACCTAGGCACACGCAAGTGATTTAGATAAGTACGGGTTTCTTCCTGCCAAAGGTTAAATGAAGAATAAATCGGGAAATCCGATTCTGCTAAAACCTTGTATGCTTCGGGTCTTATATATTGCGGTATTGCACGCAATTCTTCCGCCGAAAAAGTAGTCTGATAGCTGAAATTTTTCTGCGCGGGTGAAATATTGTTTTCAAGTATTTCACATACAAGATCGATATAAGGTAAAGGTACATTTGTGTTATCGCAGTTTAATTTGATTTTTCCGATATCGGGTCGCCTGTCGAATAAAATATCTTTTACGGTTAAAGTATTGCCGTTCTGGACTATTAAAGAATTGTGCTCTTTTAAAAATCGAAGCATGTCTGTTAAATATGCCGACGGGCTGTAAAGAGACATGCAGTATTCGCAATCGCAAAAATCGAGCGTACCAAAAAGTGTCTCAAGATCCGGTATATCGCCCAAAGTTTCCTGTATCTCCTTCTTAGTGTAAACATGAGATATAATAGCGGCAGGAGTATCCCTGTAGATTTCCCGCCTAAAATCGGTTAAACGTGCAAGAACCTGCATATACTGCATTTTTGAAGATTCATAAACATGATGAATTTCTTTCGGGTTTACCCCTTTTGCACTTAAAATACCGGTCAGCCTGTCTTTTCCCGTATAATATATCTGCATTGAACTATGCAGCTTTTCTTCAACTAATGCGGTACCCGCTGCGGAATCGGAAGTAATTTTATGAACACGCTGAATAATTTTCAGCTCTTCCTTTACCTTTGGATCCAGAGTAATGTTTTTATCAATCAGATATTTATCGATATTCTGCCGGCGGAAGTTTAATTCCTTTTGTGCATCAATAAAGTTCTGAATCTCAGCGATTTTTGTAATTTGAGGTGTGCTGCTTCTTTTGACTGCAGCTGCCAATGATACAACCGGATACAGAAATTCCGCCCTGCTTTTCATTGCAGCCGCATAATTAGCAACTTTCTCATCCGGCGTATCGCCCGGAATATTATCAGGAACTTGTTTCCCGTTTTCATTAATTAGCGCGATTAATTCCTGTCTGTCTAGTTTTGCTATATCACTTGCAGCTTTAAATATCTTCCCTGGTTCTGTACCGATTTTGCTCTTTAAGAATGTAAAAGTAGGAATGTGGTTTTTAGAAATATTACCAGTTTCCACAGTCGATGCAAAATCACTAATGGCTTCCGTACCGATTTCTTCTTTATGTTTTTCAATCTCTTCCCAAAAAGAGGAATTTATTCCTTTTGCGCCGACAAAAACTCCTGCAACTGTTTGATAATGAACAGTGTTAATCTTGGATTGAGTGAGTAAGGATTGAAGATTCCCGTTGCCAATGAGTATCGGTTTGATAAGAGCAAATGATGTCCGTTGTTTCTTCAGTTCATTTAATATTGCTTCTTTATTGATCTTAATTTTTTGGGAGACTAAATTCCGGGACAATGCATTATCAATCGCTTGCTGTTGAAGAGAATCATCCAGAAAAATTATTCCTGATGCTGCCAGTTCCGTTAGCTGTCCTATTGTTTCCCACTCGCCTGTACCGATCAGCAAATCACCCGGTAAGTCGGCCGGCAGATTCTGCCTAATGAATACATAAAATAACTCAGCATCTAAAACTGAAGGCACATTTACAGATTTCGCAGCAAGAGTTGACAATACATGACACATTATATCATTAGAACTTAGGCCGGTTTGAAGACTTAACTGAGTAATTTGTTTATCTTCAGCGGTTTCCTTTAAATCTTCAATTCTGCTGCCGCCTATGGCTTTTTGAATCAATGATCTTGTTGCTTCAAAATCAGATTCGCCCGGAAATTTACTGCCGTAGCTAATCGTTCCGTCATTATTTCTGATTTCAACAAAATTTACCCAATGAATCTGGTTGACATTGTAGTGAGTCTGAACGGCAACAGGATTCTGCTGATCATTTACATTATACAGTTTTACTACAATATGAAATTTTTCTTTTCTGCTTCCGGTTTTCGGATCAATAGGTGCGTCGTACGGTATATCGAAAAAACCGTTAAGAAAATTTTTCTTGGCAGCAAGAGGCTCCGGATTTTCCTTATCAATTAGCTTTTCAAATATTTTAAGAACCATATTATTCTTGCGCTGCCAGAGTTCATTACGGACAGACCCGCGGATCCTAAATCTATGTACAGGTTTAGCGGCGGGATTGGCTGCAGCAATTAAATTATTAATCAAACGCTGTGTAGGTTTATCGAAGTGACCGGTTTCAGGAATTCCCTTTTCTTTTTGAAAACTAAGTAATGCTTTAGAAGTTGTTTTTCCAAATGTTTGGGTATTAAATTCTTTTTCAGAAATTTTATATCCCAAAAATGATAAAGTCTTCTGCAGCTCCTGAACTTTCTGCGAAACCATATTTAGTCGCAAAATTTTATTTACGGTATTTAAAGCTTTAACTTGAGGAGCTTTAAGTGTCTTTACAAAAGTACCTTTACTGGCGGCTACGCTCTTCATTTTATCGAGTGTTGCCTTATCTATTTCCCCCGTAACAGGAAGCTTGTATCTTTCCTGGAAAGCCTTTATAACCTTTATTGAAGTTTCTCCCAGCGTTTTTTCATTCTTCTCGGTTTCAGCAATATCAATATTTAATTTTGCTATTTTATTTATTTTGATCAAGGTATTCTGAAGCTTCCCCTTTTTTGTTTTCGAGGAAAATGAATCCTTAATAACAGCATCTTGTATTTTATTGAATACTTCTTCCGTGATTTTACCTGTTTCGTTTAGATCATTTTTTCTCTGAAATTCCTTGATCGCTTTAATAGTAGATTCGCCTGCGGTCCGCTTCTTTTTATCTTTTTTATCAATCTTCAAATTCAATTTTTCAAGTAAAGAATGAAGATTAGCTGTCCTGTACTTATTGCGTGTTATGAAATTATGGTGTAATTCGTTATTAATTGCCGCGATAGTTTCTGGACTGAGTTCGCCGCTTGGAGTCAGCTTATTTTTTCTTTGGATATGCTTAATGGCTGTTTTAACTCCGTTTGTTTTACCGCCGTGCAAACGTTTTTCGGTAGAAGGAAAACTCAATTTCGACAATGTTTGTTTTAAATTGTTATACTGAGCTTTGCTCTTCGGATTAAAATCGATCGGAATTTTTTTGTGACTCATAATTACACCATTGTATTTTTTTTAAATCTTGTTTTTTATAATCTTGTTTTTTTAATTATTATTTTCATCTGTGTTTGCAGCAGCTCCTCCCGCAGTTGTGACAGCAGGAACTACAACATTTGGAGTCAAATTTAAATATGGACTTAAATATTGAGGATTAAATACCGAAGGCGGAGCAATATGTGTAGCATGTTTTCCTGTAAAAGCCCAAATTTTATTATAATTAACTGCACCAACTCTATTTGTAAATGCAGTAATACTTCGCCCCGTTGTATTTGCTAATGCCTGAACTGCTGCCGGATCTTTTCCGACGTTGCACATCAGAATCATTACACGTCCTTGCGGACCGCTTTGAATAAGCGGTGCTAATTCACTGATCGGCGCATAGCTACCGGCATTAGTTTTGAAAAGCCCGGGACGACCATGACTGCCGATTACCTGCGCACCTCTCGGTACTGTGGATTCCAATTGCGCCATATCCGAGATTAGATTGGCGTCGCTGGATAATTCAACAGCACTTCCCTGTGAGAATTTCGATAAGCCGTACTTGGTTAATCCATATCCTAATTCTGTTACTCCGCCTATTAATGCACCTTTTTCAAGTCC
>DAISZW010000059.1:0-12687 GCA_036824595.1 Ignavibacteriaceae bacterium | reverse complement strand
GTTTGAGGCTTTTCAACTTTTTCATCTTTTGTCCCTTCAGGATCTCCTTCCAGTTCTTCAGTATCTGTATTTTGCGGACCTTCAGCCGGAGGTGCTTGAGTTTGAGTTGATTTCTCGTTTGATTCTGATTTACTGTCTGAATTTGTTTTTTCGCCTGATGTTCCGGGGGGATTTTCCGTAAAATCAAATTCCCACCTTAATTTGATATTCGACCAGTATATATCATGAATTGTTATATTGTATGCTTTCTCTAAATATGCTTTTGCTTCTTCCATTTTGTCTGGATCCTTCAGATGTTCCGGGCCTTCAGGTATTCTCCATTTTTTTTCGCCGTCGGTTCCGTTGGGATCATAAAACATTATTGGATTATTGCTGCAGTATGAATAAAGATTTAATCCGTCAACAATCCCGGCCGGATCACTGCTTACCCATCGTCCCAGCCAGGCACAATAATATCTCGCTCCGAAATAGTAAAATCCTGTTTCATCATCTCTTTCTTTACCGCTGAAACGATAACGTTTTAAACTGATATTGCTGTTCGGTTTAGTTAAACGGTAAGCAGAAGTACCGTAAGGATGATATTCCTCGTAAGAAATAATCTGGCCTGCATCATTAATTTCAAGTACCGAAGATCCAAGATAGTTGCCGAATTGATAGCGTATGTTGCTTTGATTTATTGGATTAGAAGGATCGGAATTATTTTTATCGATTGTTTTCGTATCAACTTGTGCAATACGTCCGGTATTATCGGATACAAATAAAGTATACCTTTCAAAGTCCGGCTCACTGCTGTTTAAATACTCGCGGTAAATTTCCACTGCGCCAATGTAAATACGCTCGATTCTTTTCCCTCCGTTGCGTTCAATAATTTTTCTCTTACGGTTGCCGCTCAGATTATACACATAAAATGATTTTCCTCCACCTCCAAGATCCGCACTTACCATTTGATCGATAAAATTCCATTCGGCAGAAAGGTGAGGCATTGAGATCATGTTGCCGTGTAAATCATGCATGTAGGCGGCAGAAAAAACTCCGTCGGGATCTCCAGGTATACTAGTTGCTTTTAAACGGTTTGTTTTGTTTAAAGGATCATCTTCATATTCATACTTGTAACGCTGCGTCCAGTTTCCGTTTTCCGCAATATGTTTTAGCCTTTTAATATTCCCGCAGTCGTCATATTCATACTGCTCTTCATAATTGCGGATTGCGTTTGCATCATTCTGATGAGGTAATTGAGAGATAAAAGGTAAATCGGCATGATCCCTTTGCGAACCGCCGGTTAAACCTGCGTGCTCCCTTCCGGTCGCTTTTATGAGCCGGTATAAAGAGTCATATTCAAATTTACTTTCAGGAAATACAACTGCATTTTTAAAAAAATGAGTCTGCTGTGCACTATCTCTAATCAGTGTAATATTCCCTACAGCATCGAAAGTATATTTAATATTCTGAACAGCCTCATTGTCATTATCTGTTTCAACCAGCTTTGTTAAAAGATTCGTAAGGCGGAAAGTTTTAGGATCATAAAAGTATTTTGTAATTGCTCCATTCCCGAATCTGGCAAACTGTCTCTGCCCCATTGCATCATAATCCTGACCGGCTAAAAAAGTAACAAACTCACCGGAATCTCTAATTTTTATTTCTAAGGAACTTAAATAATTCGCTTCGTTATATTTCGGTTCAACAATTGATTTATCGGCTAACATAGTTGTGACGGGCCTATTTAACGCATCAAGTACCACCGATGAAGAAAATATTTCATTTTCCAGTTTTTCATCTGCCAGCTGATCGATAATTTGAATATCGGTTAATCCGTTAAGTGAACTCCAATCATTAGTTTGTTTATATTCTTTGGTCAGCCTCGTTTCAATTTCAACTGCATTTCCCTTGAAATCATATTTCTTAATTGTTACACAAGATGATTGATCATACATCCGGTAGATCATTCGTTTCATGTTCAGTACTTCGGCATCCGGCAGAAAGTCTCCATAAACCCGGTGTGCATAAAGAATTTCGGTATCACCATCTTTTATAAAGCTGTTTACAGGACGGTGCAGTTTATCAAAAGTGAAGCGGAATTCCCTGTTAAAGCTGTTCCAGATTTTTACAATTCTTCCAAGCACATCCTGAAATACCCATTTCTCTCCCTTTTCTGCGGTCTTACAATAAACAGGAGATCCTGCGATATTGTTAAAACCGGAGGAGATTTCCCTGTTGAGCTGATCAAAAGATCTGGCATAACGGCCTAAAGGATCCGATTCCATTTGAACAAAAGTCTTTTTGCCCCCCCCGAAATCTGCAACTGTTATAAATGGTCTTCCGATAGAATCGGTGTAAAAAAGCGAAGGAGTATTATAATGTTTAGCTGAAAGCCAGGCAGCTCTTTTTTCAGGATTAGAAGGTTCGGGAATTAAATCCGGATCGGGGCTTTCTCTGTCAATGTACCATTGACTATCTTTTACCGTGTCATTCGGATCGTGAGATCTGAACTGCCATGAATCGAATTCGACTTTTGAGAATGTACCGTCCGGAAATTCGGTTTTAATTTTTCTACCCAAAGGATCATAATACATAATTGGTGAAACTCCTGTTTCAACCAGCATGTCTTCATTTTCATATTCATGTGTAGTGCTGAAGTAAGGTTCATACTGTTTGACTACACTCCCTTTGTTATTAAATACAATTCTTCCGTTTCCAATCCAGCGGGGATCTGCATCAACCTCCTCAACTTGTTTCGTTTCGGCATTCCATATTTTTGCTTTCCCTGGATTAGTCTGGGATTTAATCATAACGACGCTCCCGCTGCCATCGGAATAAATATAATTTTCCTGGAAACGGGGATTTCCCGGACCATGCTTTTCACGCGCAAATACATGAACAAAATTAGGCTTGCCGTTGTTTTGCCAGTTGAATAAATCATATTCGATCCTGACAGTCGGATCATTTAAAGTGTCTCCTTCTCCTGTCCCGTTTTTCCCCATTACTGCAGATCTAATGACCAAGGCAAGCTCATCCGTTTCAACAGCAGAGCGGTTTAAATTAGGATCTGTAATTAAAACAGGAGACAAAGTTCTGTAATCATTTATTGCCGATAATTTATTCCCTATTGCATCGGTACTGGCTTCCAGAAGCAGAAAATATTTATCGTATTGTACAAAGCTTTCATTTCCAAACGGATCGCGCATCCCAATGGACATGAAAAAATCTTTTTCAGGATCAGCTGAATAAAGTGCGGTTCCGGATGGGATCCACCAATTCTCATCCCCTTCCAGATGAACATACATTGCTTCATTCAGCATCTGATCCGTTACTTTTATACCGTAGAAATGAGGGATTAGATTTTTTGTAAATGCTAAATGGTATGTTCTGTGAACAATTGCCAGGTTTGATAATTCTCCTCGCGGCAAAGAGGCGGTAAAATCATCCTTAAGAAAATAAATTCTGCTTTGATCATTAAGACGTTTCTGAATACCGCCGTTAAATTCTTCTTCAAATAATATTTCTTCAGCCGAATCAATTTTATTCTTAAGGTCATTCTTACGGAAAAAGAAATTATCAGGTTTTACTATACCATTTATGTCGAAAGCCCTAGATTCAAATAAGGCACGGAGTCTGTAAATATGATCCTCAATTATATCATTGGTATAAAGAAATTCACCAAAAATAATATGCAGCTGATTTTGTTCATTCCATACTTTATCCGGAATTTCAAAAGGAGTTCCCGGTCTTTTTATTCTAGGATATACAACTGAAGATGTTTTGGTTAAGTTTCCGACTTCATCGTATTCCAATGCAAAAAACTGAGATATTCTTGGATCGGATGAATCTCTTTCATAGCTGTAAGTTATTGACTCTGATGGTAACACAAGGAAAGAAGCATGATCATTCTCTTGCAAGGGCTGAACGAGCCTGATTTCATACGTTGATTGGGAAGCGGAATATGGAAATCGGGATTTTTCCGAATCATCATCTGCATAAATTTCAACACGAAGAGGCCTTCCTTTAAGCGCCCGGTGAGCTTCACAAAGTTCATCAACCGATAGTCCGTCAGGGATGAGTGCATCCGGCAAACCGTATTCCTCAAAAGAAGGATTTTTAAAATATTCGCTTTCACATTGATGAACTATTTTTTTACTGCTTAAAAATGCTCCGGTGTGAAACCATGAAATTGTTCTTACAGGAGGCTGATGAAGATCTTCCTCAACTACATTATTTGCAGAATTCAGTTTAAAGTGAGAAAAATCTTCGGTATCTAATTGCTCTACTCTTGCAAACCCGCGGAATTCTTTTTCTGCATGATCAAAATATCCGTGCCTGTATTTATATGAAGAAATAAAAACAGTTCTGCGTATTTTATCTTCCGTTTTAACTTTTAAAATGCAATGAACTGGAAAAGGAAGTTTCGTAATCCATTTATTTCCTTGTTTTTTATCCTCAAGGTAAAAATAAGTTGATGATCTGTATTCAATTGATACCTCTTTACCGCAATTGTTTTTGTAGCCTGTAAACAAATGCGGTTTTGTACCCAGCATTAAATCAATATATTGAAGAGGCTGGTGAGATAAAGGTGAAGAATAGACTATGCATGCAGTACCTGATCCGAGGAAATCAAGGACGGCTACATCCGACAGGCTGTTTACCTGAGGAAATGACGGAATAATTTGCGGTTCTGCGGACCATTCGTTGCCGTTCACATTCATCCAGACTCTGAAATCATTTTTTCCTAAATAGATTATATCCACTAAACCGGATCCGTCTATATCAGCTAATCTTAAAAAGTTGGGATTAAATGAATCAGGCTGATCAAACAACGGAGCATTGCCCATAGTAACTTTTGCTCCGAAGCGTCCGTATCCCATATTAGGCCAGTAACAAATATCTCCGTTGCGGATGCGTGCAATGTCTGTTAAACCGTCGCCATTAAAATCAGCCAAAAATATTGACTGCGTTGAATCGGCAAAGACAATTGCAGGACCTTTCTCTTCATCGACTTCTTTAGCGATTGTCTGCGGAAGTTCAAAGCCCTTTTCTCCTTTAGACCGATACCAGCGGATGTTATTTTCATTCGTTACTAGAAAATCTGCCAGTCCGTCGCCGTTAAGATCAATCGGCCGTAAATTCGGATCAGATAAGCCGTCTGCGGGGAGTGACTCGAAGTTTTTAAAGTTTCCCCATTTGTTTTCTTCATTAATTTTAAAAAAACCTTTTGGTTCATTTAAATAATTAACCAGGTACTTTTCTCCGTTTCCTTCGAGTTCCTGGAGTATTACTGCACCGGAAGAAAGACCGCGGAAATTCGGCTTATCTGCAACTAAAGAAGCATTTGAGAAACTGCCGCCGCCCAAATTTGATTTGTAATACCATGCGCCGGCTTGTTCGGATAAAATCCCGGAAATACCTTCGCTGAACAAGTCCGCCCATAGATAGTTTCTGCCGGCCAATCCTGAAGGTGCATTGACTACATTTTCCTCCGTTACTGTTTTTATATCGGTATTCCATTCATGCAGCTTATAAGTGAAATCGATTTCAGGAATAAATTTTGTTTTATATAAATTAGAATCTTCATCCCAAAGATGGCCGTTGACTCTTGTTCTTGTTAAAAAAGAAAATCCCTCCACCTTATTACCTGTGCTTGCCAGCTCTGCTTCCTCATTGTAAAATAGCTCAACAGATTTAACCAGGTATGGCGAATGAGGCAGCTCGGTTTCATCAAAGCAATGGAAGATTAGAAAACGGCTGCATCTCCTGTAAGTTCTAATTTCAAATCCCGGGCGGAAGTTTGAAAAGGAGTCTTTGCGGCATGACCAGGTGTGGATTTCCTCATAAATATTTTTCGGAACCGGCTTCGATTGATCATGTTCACCATAATCCAGAATAACCTTAAACATAAAATCATCATCTCCCGGTAGGGCATCACCTAGGAAATACGGCTTCTTATTGCCGTAACAAACTTCCTTTAAATATGATTGAGTACAATTGCCGAATCTGTTTTTCTCATAAACCTTTTTAGGAACTCCCGTAAAGTCTTCTTTTTTATATTTATACACAGCAATATTTCCCTTATCATCATGTACTCTGCAAAGCTTCCATTCATAAACTCTCTTCACATTTTTAGGGTCGGAAATCCTGCTTTCCTCCGTCAATCCAAAATATGAATGCACATTTTTGGAAGTAACAGTCTTCCAGAACACTTCGCCGGAAGAGTTATTCTTCCACTTCTCTATTCTCGTAAAAGAGCCTTCAATTCTCGGTCGGTAACGGGTAACGGTGAAGCCAAACCCATTTTCATTTTTTATTTTCTTGTATTTGAGCCATTCATTATTTTCGAAGTATAATAATGGGACAAGGTCTTCAGCGCCGGAAAGAATAAATGTATCCGACTCTTCATCATCTTTATACTCCGGCAGCTTATCATCCGTTTTTCTGATTATAACAGGAACATCTAATTGCCAGCCCATTCCGAACGGACTGTTTCCGCTGCCTGAATTATATATCAGCTGAAGATCAGGTGTGAACCCTCTTCTAGATTCGCTTAACGGCAGCGGAATGGAAAATGATGAAGTACCTGTTACTGCATTCACCTGAAATTTTTCATCGATACCTTTAATTGCACCGCCTCCTCTGGGGAGTTCGATATTGGGAATTTGTATTGAGTTTTGACTGGGTTTGGAAGAATTGGGCCGGATGAATTTACCGAAGTCCGAAGATTCGGAAGCATTTACAATACTACTTTTCTTAATCATCGATGCCTTAATTAAATAAATAACACAAAGAAGAATTAATCATTCTGTCTGTAATTATTATGCTATTGGTATCAGAAAAGCATTTATCAGTAAAAATGAGAGAACAATAGGAAAGGAAAAATTAAGAGCGAATGGACGTTAAAAAATAAAATTAAAAATAACAATAGGATTAAATCTGAAAACTTTTAATTTTACTTCCCCTGTGTTATAGCGCAAAAAAAAAATTCCGAATGAACTAAAAAATAATTTTTAAATTAATCAGATCGCTTTTTCTGATTCTGAATCAAAGAAGTGCAATTTACTGATATCAAAAAGAAGCTTCCTTCTCGTTCCTGCCTGCGGCTTTTCCCTTGCAGGAACTCTGGCAACGAACTGCACCCCTTCTAATATAAAATATAAAAATATTTCATTCCCCATAGGCTCAACGACTTCCAGTACTACTTCAAGATCCGAATAATTTCCTTTATTAACCAGACTGCCGGCATCGTAAATATCTTCAGGTCTTATTCCAACCCATACTTTTTTATTTAAATATGATTTTAGTTTATTGTTATCCTGAATTCCAAAATTAAAGCTTCTTTCATTGCTGATAAATCTGGTTTCACCATTCTGCATTATCCTACCTTCAATAAAATTCATAGACGGGCTTCCGATAAAGCCGGCTACAAATTTATTTGCAGGATAATTATAAAGATTTAAGGGATTATCGATCTGGTGAATTATTCCGTCTTTCATAATTACTATTTTGTCCCCCATTGTCATAGCTTCGGTTTGATCGTGGGTAACATAAATCATTGTAGCACCCAGCCTTTGATGAATCCTGGAAATTTCCGTTCTCATCTGCACCCGCAGTTTTGCATCGAGATTGCTGAGCGGTTCATCAAAAAGAAATACCTTAGGATTCCGAACTATCGCCCTTCCGACAGCAACTCTCTGCCGCTGGCCGCCTGAAAGTGCTTTCGGTTTGCGGTCCATATAAGGCTCTAGATCAAGAATTTTTGCGGCTTTAGCAACACGGCTTTTGATCTCATTTTTATTAAATTTCCTGAGCTTTAAACCGAATGCCATATTTTCAAAAACAGTCATGTGAGGATAAAGGGCATAGTTCTGAAAAACCATTGCAATATCCCTGTCTTTTGGAGGGACATCATTAACTCTTTTCCCGTCAATATAAAGATCACCCGAAGTAATCTCCTCTAAACCGGCGATCATGCGTAAGGTGGTTGATTTTCCGCATCCCGAAGGTCCGACAAGCACTACAAATTCTTTATCTTTCACCTCAATATTTATATCCTTTGCAGCAATATTTCCCCCCTCATAAACTTTTGAAATTTTTTTGAGGACTACATCAGCCATTTTAATCCCGATTTTTAATTTTTAGATTTTATTATTTGAACTTATAAACTTTTAGCTCATATTTCAACAAAAAAGAACCGAGACTTCCCCTACCAAATTTTGATTTTACAAATTACTTACATGTTTTTGTATTAATTAACGGTCAAAGATTTCAGAACTAGCGGGGAGACAGACAAAGGCAATGAAATTTTTAGGGAAAAACAAGAAGGTTGTATTAAAGTTGTAGTGCAGACATAGAATGAAGTGTTTATAATTAAAACTGAGGATTTATGCTTCCGCAATGCGGCTTATCAGATCTTTCATCTCTTTAATATTTTCCTGGCCGATTGTAAAGGCATCTACACAATTAAGGTTTAGGACATACTGCAGACATTCATCCACTTGATTCCGCAGGCGACCGCCTCCGAGCACTTTCATGCCGATTATTCCTTTTCCATTTTTATGCATATTTTCCAGGACTTTTACTACTGCAGGTATCTCTGCATCCATTACAATGCCTTCAGGATTTATTCTTGCCAGATCAACCTGAACCCAATCCGATTTTGATGCAGCTTCCAAAGCTCCAAACGTATGGCAGGAAACTCCATGCGTGCGAATAATCCCGTCTTCACGTGCCCGTGCCAGAACTTCCATTGCACCTTCTTTTTCCTTCGGCCATTCAGGATCTGTCATTAAGTGAAGCAAGACAATGTCCAGATAATCTGTTCCAATTTCTTTTCTGAAACGGTCAAGATCAGCTTTCATTTCCGCGGCAGTGGTTGCATGGGTCTTTGTTAAGATTACTACTTTTTCTCTTTCTATCCCTTTTAGCGCCTCTTTTAAATGAGGATGAGTACCGTATTGATCTGCGGAATCCCAAAAATTAATTCCGTTATCATAAGCAGCATGCAGAAGATCGGCAACACCTTTAATTCCAAGTTTCTCGGTTTGATTGGAACGGCGGTTAACCCCGTGAGTACCAGTTCCCATTGCCAACCGTGAAACTTGAATTCCTGTGTTCCCCAAGTTTATAATGTCATAAGCATGTTTTTTTTCCGCAAGCAGATTTGTGTAAGGAGATAAGGTCAGTGCACTTGCTGTAAGTGCGGAATACCTGATAAATTCACGGCGTTTCATTTTATTCTCTTTTCAGTTAAGAATATATGGTTAAATAATTTAAATATTTTGATTTCAGATTCAAGCAAACGCTGTACAATCGTTAGCTGAAACACAATGGAAAATTTTTGTAAAAATATATGCTGAATAAGAAAAGCCCGCTGTCCGGTTAAAATCAACGGGCCTGATGATCGAAGGAAGCTTAACTATTTACTATTACGACATTTGTCGTTATTTAAGGAGAATCATTTTTCGCGTTTCAACAAGACTGCCGGCACTTATTCTATAATAATAAATACCGCTTGAGAAACTTGATCCGTCAAATGATACACTGTAATTTCCGGAAGATTTTTCTTCATTCACCAGCGTTGCGACCTTATTTCCCAGCAGATCATAAATTTCAAGATTGACAATACTTTTAACCGGAATCGAAAAATTAATTGTCGTAGCCGGATTAAACGGATTAGGATAATTCTGGCCAAGCTGAAACATTGAAATCAGGTTAATGCCGATTATTTCCGAAGGTATAACTTCCTGGGCTACAGTAGCATAGCTGATTCCGTCGTACCAGGTGCGTGCGGTATTCCCTACTAATGAGGTTGAACCGGTTTGCCTGGCATCGTCATCAACATAAACATAGAAAGAATCGTTATCTGCCGCCTCAAGCCGTCCCAGGTAAGCCTGATATAAGAATGTATTTCCGCCGCCGTTTATGAGGATTGAAGCACCATGTTCTCCAACCTGAACCATTTCGGATCCTCTTTGCCTGAATACTTTCATATCATTTTCTGAAAACCCGGCTTTAATCCGCCAATCAGCATCCGGATTTCTCCAGAAATTAATCCATATATCGTAGGTTCCCGATTCCAAAATATGTACTTTCGTTTTTAAAACCGGAGCGTTCTCACCATTTCCTGTTTCAGAAGATGTATAAACAGATCCCCCGTTTCCATAGCCGGTTCTAATATGCCATTGATCATCATCTCCACCCTGATTTCCATCAGGTCCTGTAGTAATCAGAGTGGAACCGTCAGACAATGTTGTATTAGAAGCATTTGCATCAATATAATTCAAGGATTGTACTGCTTCTGATTTCCTGTCGATAATTCCTACTATTGCAGCATCAAAATTCTGAGCAGAAAAATAAGTTCCTCTAAACCATAGTAATGCAGTATTATTTTCATCCCATGCAGGAATAATAGGGCGTATATTTCCGCCTTCTTCTCCGCCGGATGGAGGTGTAGTATTCCATGTAATTGGCGTCCAATCCCATGTATCTCCATCATCGCTGGTCGTTCCTTTGAATATTTCATGAACTCCGAGATCAGTTACATCGCGCGGATCAATTGTAGTAGAAATGTAGATTGTATTCGGATCATTCGGGTGTATCGCTGCATTGCCTGTATAATCCGCTTCGCTGCTGTAAAGCTTCGGACCGGCTTTACCCAAATAAGTATATGACCAGGCCGAACCATTGTAACGGCAGTAAATAAATCGGTGATCAGGATTTATAGTATTATCTGCGCCGGTGTATTGGTCTGCCCTTGCAGTGACAATTGTTGCAATAACACCATCATCGTATCTAACCACATCCGTATTCCAGCAGCGTCTCATTGCAGCGCCACCAATCATAGTGTTATCTGCAAAGACAAGTGTGAAATCAGCCGGAGCAGGGATATCATCCTGATCGAAAATATTTTCATCAACAATAGTACCATCCGATTTAAAGCTGGAGCTATCATGAATATATCCGTGATAAATGCTAGTGTAAAAATCCCTGGGATGCGCTTCCGTAAAAATAAAATCGATCCTGTCAATGCCATTCCCCCAATACCTATAGTATCCGTTATTATAACCTACATTTCCGCTTGTAGTTAACTGACCGCCGTAAGACCAAGTATCTCCCATATCATAAGAAATCATTAAATTAGGACTTCTGTTATTACCCCGGACAAAATTATACATTCTGTTGTATGCTGAGAGATAATATACATTTGAATATGTGGTTTGAAAATTTGCCCCTCCGGGTACTTCCTGCTTCCACCTGAAAAGCTGTTCAGTTCCCCATGAACCTGCTTCGTAAATGCGGTAGTGGGAGCTGGTATCCCCGAAATGGGCGGCATACATTGCCAGATATTTTCCATCTGGTCTTACTATAAATGCAGGTGCATTATGATCATCTGCATAAAAAGTAGACGGGCTGCTTGCACCATCTTTTAAAATCGTTTTTTCAATTGAACGCTTATTAATATCAAATATTACTGCTTCAACATCTCCTTCCCTGGGGCTGCCGCCAAAACCATTATTGCTTGCGTCGGAACCAAGAATTAATTTATTTCCGGTTATATCTATAACAGCTCTTTCGTCCTGATACCAGCACCAGGCGCCGTTGTCATTAAATTGAATTAATGTTCCTTTTACAATGTCATGCTGTTCCTGACTGAATACATCACTGTCTAAAAAGAGAGTAATAAAGATGGGAAAAAGAATATTAACGCGGTAAATATAAAGTTTCATTATAATCCCTTAATTTAAATTTTGTTTACATTCAACAAAAAACTCTTTCAATACAAAATGTAATTATTCGAGTAAATTCAGCACCTCGGTACCGGCCAAAATTACCGTTCCAATACCATGGATATCATTTAACGGTGCAGGACGCAGATAATAAAAAGTAAGATCGTCGCCGATCGGTGTGCCTGTGCAGACTCCTTCAATTTTTCCATCCGCATGTATCCTTGACATTAAACCTTCCCAGCCCTTTAAAGCAATTGAAGAATATCGTTTATCTAAATACCCCTTATTCACTGCCCGCGCTATTGTATACACAAACATTGCAGAACACGATGTTTCCAAATACGAATCAGGCTTATCCAGAAGCTGATGCCACAGCCCTTCACTTCCCTGATATTTCGAAATGCCTGCAGCATGCTTTTCAAGAAGTTTTAATAATGTATCTCGTTGAGGATGATTCTGCGGCAGTCTTTCCAAAAGATCTATCTGTGCAACCATTGCCCAGCCGTTTGCTCTTCCCCATAGTGCAACACCATTTTTTTTAATATCGGAATACCAGCAGTGATACATAAGCTCTTTATCCTGATCAAAAAGATATTTATGAAAATTGATCACCTGCTTTGCGGCAAAGTCGAAATATTTTGAATCTCCTATTAATTCTCCCATACGCGAGATAAAAGATAAACCCATATAGAGATCGTCAGCCCAAAGAGTCATTTTATAAGGAAAAGATCTGACCAATGTTCCGTCTATAAGCCTGTCCTGTTCTTTCATTATATGTTCTTCGGCTTTATCTATATAGCTCTTATATTCTTCTTGTTTATCTTTTTTAAAAACTTCAATTACACTTGCACCCATTGCACCGCAGTCGTCAAGCTCCTCCATTATAAAAAATTGGCCGAACGGATAATTCCATTTATTCTCTTCTTTATGTTTTTTTTCAAAATAGCTGTAGCTGCTGAAGCTGAATGAAATATTCTTT
>DAISZW010000215.1:0-5274 GCA_036824595.1 Ignavibacteriaceae bacterium | reverse complement strand
ATGAAACTTATAATCAACATAATAATAAAAGAATTTCTTCAGCTTAAACGTGATCCGAAGTTATTCGGGATTATATTTGCTGCGCCCGTGCTCCAGCTGATTCTCTTAGGCTATGCCGCAACACTCGATGTAAATAATATTAAAACGGCAGTATACGATAAAGATAAATCAGCCCTCAGCCGGGATTTCATAGAAAAATTTCAAAGCTCAGGTTATTTCACAATAGATTATTATGTTGATGATTATGAAACAGTTTCCGGACTCATCGATAAGGGCGATGTTCTCTGGGCTCTCGTAATCCCATACGATTTCGAAAAAAGAATTGCCAGGGGCGATCAGGTTAGCGTCCAGGGAATATTCGACGGATCCGACGGAAATAAAACTTCAATTGCTGCCGGTTATGTAAATGGAATTGTTTCAAGCTATGCACAAAATATACTTTTGGAAAAAAGCGGCAGGTCCGGATTAAAAAATGCCGCTGCTGTAAATTTTATTCCCGAAACAAGAGTCTGGTATAATCCCGATCTTAAGACAAGAAACTTTATGGTTCCCGCTATTATGGGACTGCTTCTTTCGGTAATAACAACTGTCTTAATGGCAATGAGCATTGTAAAGGAGAGAGAGATCGGAACTTTAGAGCAGATAATTGTTACTCCGATTAAGCCATACCAGTTAATAATTGGGAAAATTATCCCCTTTGTGATATTAGGTTTCATCGATGTGCTTCTCGTGATTGGCGTTATGGTATTCTGGTTTGGAATCGGAATACGAGGAGATTTCTTTTTCCTGATCTTTGCTTCTTTCCTCTATATTCTTTCAGCACTGGGATTAGGGCTTTTTGTTTCAACAGTTTCAAAAACCCAGCAGCAGGCAATGATGGTTGCAATGTTTATGATACTTATGCCTATGATCTATTTATCCGGCTTTGCTTTTCCAATTGAAAATATGCCCAAATGGATTCAGCCGATTACATATTTAATTCCTTTGCGCTACTACCTGACAATTCTTAGGGGTGTTGTTTTAAAAGGACACGGCTTACTCCAATTGATTCCCGAAACTTTAATCCTGCTCGGAATTGGAGTATTAATTTTATCGGCAAGCTCTCTCAGATTTAAAAAGAGGCTTGAGTAAAATTATCATCTGCTTTTCTCTGAGTAAAAAAAATAATAGCTTGATATGTTCTATAAATTTTATTGAGTTTTATTTGAACAGAATAAAAATAGATCTTCCTAAAGATTTCAAGTTTAAAACTGAAATAGCTTTAAGAATAACGGATATAAATTACGGCGGTCATCTCGGAAATGATAAGATTCTTTCGTTAATACAGGAAGCAAGGGTAAGATTTCTTAAGGAATTCGGATATTCCGAAATGAACGTGGAAGGTTTCGGGATAATTATGATCGATGCCGCAGTTGAATTTAAGTCGGAATCATTTTACGGGGATGTTATTTTGATTGAAGTCGGAATCGGAGGTATTGATAAGGTCGGTTTTGATATATTCTATCGGTTAACTGAGATAACTTCGGGAAAATTAATAGCCAATGCAAAAACCGGAATATTAATTTTCGATTACGGCAAAAGGAAAATTGTTTCAGTACCTGAAAAATTTATTGAAAAGCTAAAAGCTTTTATTGCCTGATCTGAGTTGGTACTTCTTCAGAGACCAAAAAAGAATTTAGTTTCAAGAATTTAAAAACCTTCAGTAAAGCTGAACTGCCAAAGCCATTTCCTATCCGGCCTATCGAATGGATGGACAAAATCGATTTCTATAATTGCAAAGCCAAATAAATTCAATCTTGCTAAAAATCCAAAACTGCTTACTATTTTCTTATTGCCTCCGAAGTATTTTGGTTTCTGATCGTTGTACCACGCAGTTCCGGCATCTAAAAATACTCCGAAATCCAAAGGTAAAAATCCATAAAAGCCGCTTCCGATTCCTAGTGCTCCCAGGAGAGGAAAACGGATTTCAAAATTGGCCAGCAGCATTTTACTCCCTGTGAGCCTGTCGAATAATCCGGAATAGAAAGAAGTATCTGTACCCACCTCTTCCGAACTGAATGATCCGCTTTCATAACCACGTACTAAACCGGGATAGCCGATATAAAGAGGCTGCAGCCGGTTATCTTCGGAGCTTTTGCCGTATCTTCCGTAATGCAGAATTCTACCGGCTATTGTAAACGGAGTAATAGGCATTAAGTATTCTCTAAAATCTCCGAGTAAATCTATCCATGTTAACGATCCGAAAGTCGGGGATACTTCAAACCTATATCTTTGTCCTAATAAGGGACCGGTAGCTCCGTAAAAACTGTTATCGAAAACCAAAGCAGAACCTACGTTTCCAAGATTCAGAGCAGAGCCGCCGGATAATTCTTCAGTTTCATCCACCAAAATTGCCCCGGTATTAAGATCAAATGCAGTTGTTTGGATTTCACTTAAAAAAGTGATATTCCTAAAACCGCCCAAAAATTCCACTCTCATAAAATCGCTGAATGGATAAGATAAAATTCCGGTTATACCACGGTCTGTCTGCCGTGATAAAATCTGCTGTTCAATATATGCCGACCTGCCGTTTATAGTTCCGTATCCGGCGTTATAATAATAAAGATTATAAGGAATCTGCTGTATGATTCCGCCGTAATTCCATCTGTGCTTGGTGTTAAAGTAAGCGGCAAGAGCAGCAATATCCGTAAAACGGAAAGTGCCTATCGATTGAATCTGCAGACCGGTAATCAGATTATGATCTCCGAGTAAATCGCTCCAGATTAATGAAATTCCCCCCCCGAAATAAGCCCCGAATCTATCTGCTCCCCCAAGAACCATGGCCTGTGTTGCACCGACTAAAGATAAAGAGGCATCGTAACCGGAAATATAGAAAGTACTATCATCCGGAAATCCGACATCCGGATTATTTAATGAGCTGCTTAGTACGTTATCCTTTCTTTCCGGCGGAGGCAGCTTTCCAGGCTGGATCCCGGCAAATTCAGCTGGCGTTTTTCCTTCAAGAACACCGGTAGAATCAATGGAGTAAATATTATATCTACCTTTTTCATAGGCACTAAATACTACTTTATTTACATTCCGGGCAGATGATACAGCCGGACTAATTGCAGTAATTCCGCTGATCCCCCCATATAAATTTGTTATTTGAGAGATTTGATTGGTATTAATATCTATTTTATAAAGATTAGTAATCCCGTTTTTATCTGATAAGAAATAGATTCCATTGCCGTCAGGTGTCCATTGGGGATTTATATTTTTTGCACTGTCAAAGCTTGCGATCCTGCTAATTTTCCGGGAATTAAAATCCATTAAAGCTAGTTGATACTCGCCGATATCCAGATTAGAAATTTTTGTGGTAAATCTATCAGTTACAAATGCTATTGTTTTACCGTCAGGCGACCAGGAAGGCTGCAATTCAGCAAAAGGATCATTCGTGAGATTACTTAAACTGTCTCTAGTTAAATCGTATAAAAACAGATTGGATAATCCGTTGCTTAAACCGGAAAATACTATATATCTTTTATCAGGCGACCACGCCGGATCGAATATTTCCCCTATATTCGGAAACCTGAATTCACGTTCAATATCTCCTGTTTCTATATTTAATATTGATAAAATCGGGCGTCCTTTTTCTACTGCCGAAAAGAGAAATCTTTTCCCTTCAGGATCCCAGGCACCTGCAGAATTAATAAACTCAAGCGACTGCAGATGCGTATTGAGGACAGTATTTAAAATTGTCCTTTTAACCTCTCCTGTTTCGGCATCGGCAAGGAATATATCGATAGAGAATAAATTCCTGGATGAAAAGAACACAAGGTTTTTACCGTCCGGACTAAGAACCGGAGAAACGTTAAGAGATGATTCTTCATCGTCGCTTTTTATTAAGACTCTGCCGTAATCAATCGGTTTCTGAGTTATCTTAAATAATGAATCATACTGAGCATGAATAGCTTTATGCCAGTCTTTAGAGAGAGAATCAGGGGAAATCCCGAGAACGCTGTCGATTGCTGTATTTACATTTCCATACATTGCTGCCGATCTAAGTAATCTGGCTACTATTTTGTCTCCCCATTTAGCTCCTATATAGGATAGTAAAGCCATTCCGTATCTATACGGAAAGAATTGAGGATTGGTCAAATCTGAAATTTCAGGAAGTTCTTCCAGGGCGGCTTCCCGGATCCACATGGACGTAAAAGGATCATTAGGCCCGATTGTTAGATACTCTGCCATTCCTTCTACAAACCAGAGTGGGAGTCTTTCTAAAGATAAATAATTAGGATTTCCATTGGATCTGCCGCTGCGGCCGGATAAATCGTACTGAAATGCATGTACCAGTTCATGGCCGAGTACATGATCGGTCTCCTTAAGCGGACCGGCAAAAGGCATGGCAATTCTTCTCAGCAACGGTTCGGTAAATCCTCCTGTTCCCTGCCCTATCATTCCTTGAGTTACATTTGTCTGTGCAAATTGAGGAAAGCTGCTGTACAAAATTAATGGCTGTTTTCCTTTTAAAGAATCGTCAAAAAAATTACTGTGTCTTGCATACCATCTTTCAGCCATTTCGGCAGCATATTCAACTCCGCCCTCTTCTTCAGGATAAAAATAGATTTCAAAATGCTCGGTGTGCAGGGTTTTGAATTCAAGATCTGTGTATCTTACTTTATTGCGCCCGAAGTATTGGGAGTAGGCTTCATCAGGAGTTACCAGCAGAATTAGCAGCGGAAAGAATATTACGGCAGAAAAAAAAGTTAGATTTGTTTTAGCCATTTTTATCCTATGATTGAATGAAATCAAGCTTTATATCATTTATCTTATTGAAGGAAATTTAATTAATTTCTAAAGCATATGTATGTTTTTCACCAACGGAGTGACATTTTCAACAATGATTGAATTCAATAAATTTTTTTATTCATGAAAATTATTAAAAAATTAAAAAAGAAAAGCAAAACCGGAAAATTTCAGGATGCTGATTTCTTTAAAGAACAATTCTCTAAAGATGTAATTACCAGTGAAAAATACAGGACCATTATCCTTGCAATAATTTCGGCTATCTTGATTTTTTATATTATTTTAATTTATCTCTTCTGGGATAAATATTTTTACACAACATTCGGTTTTAAGCCTCCTTTTTTCTGGGCTCTCATCATTCTCGGGCTTTTGGGAATACGGTCATTTATTCTCAGCAAAAAGATAAATTTAATTTATGAGAGACACCGGAAATTCTTCTGGTTTTTCAGGTACGTAAACTCGTTAATTGAAGTAAGTGTTCCCACA
>DAISZW010000214.1:0-5298 GCA_036824595.1 Ignavibacteriaceae bacterium | reverse complement strand
CAGCCGGGTGAAAGCAATACAAAAGCTGTCCGTGCTGTTTTTGTTATCGATCCGAAAGGGATTATCAGAACCGTGTTATACTACCCGTTAAGTCTTGGTAGAAATTTTGACGAATTATACCGGATAATAATTGCACTTCAAACAGCCGATGCATTTTCTGTTGCAACGCCGGCAGATTGGCGCCCCGGCGATGATGTAATTGTTCCTACTGCAGGTTCCTGCGGAACTGCTAAAGAAAGAATGGAAAGTAAAAACGGTATAAAGTGCTACGATTGGTTTTTCTGTACAAAAGAAATCAATAAGGAAAAAGTTTTAGATACTGTTTTGAAAAACTGATAAATAAAAAAGCAGCTTGAATTACTGCATCTTCATCCGGGATTTGTAAGAGTTGGAAGTTGAGATATGTAAGATGGAAATTGGAGTAATTATAAAAAAAGACTGACCGGACGTTTATAGATATTACTCTAAGGCTGCCGGCCAGTCCATTCTATAACTTAATTTAATAAGTTTTTAGAATGGGTTAATAACTTTCGTCATTAACCTGGTTACTAATATAATGCTTAAAAACTTTATTGGATTATTGGAAATCACAGTGATATGGTCTTTTATCAGATTTTATTTTCATGCTTAATCTGATAGGATGATAAGGAATACACATCCAGCTTTTGCAATTGATAAGATTATAAAGATTTAGAATATTTAATTAATAAGATGTCAGCTTTATTAAAAACATATCGTAAATCAATTTCCATACTTTTTCTCTTTTCCCAGCTCTTTTTAGTTTCGCTCACTGCAATGCATTATCATACAGTCGAAATTCAAAACGGGAACTATACAGTTAAGAACCAAGGGAATTTAAATGCTGCATTTTCATTTCATTCTACTGACGGTTTAGCCCTTATCTGTTCAGTCCAGCAGTTTTCCAATTCGATTTATAATTTATCCTACGCGAATTATACTGCTAATCAATTCATATTTAAAAATGCAATCAGAACAACTTATTTATTTGGGGATTTAAAAAAGGAAAACTATAATCAGAATAGTTTAAGAGCACCTCCCTTCTCCTCCTGATATAATTTTCAATCCGCTATGCGGATAAAAAATCATTATAGAGAGGAGTATATGAACTCACGAATGTTTTTCATTTTATTTTTTTTGACATTTTCTTTTTTAAAGTCAAATGCTCAATCAAATTATGGTACAATTAAGGGGAAGGTTTTTGACCTTGCCGATAATGAACCGCTAATTGGAGTAAATGTCCTCATAAAAGAATTGAAAACCGGGACTGTAACGGATAAAGAGGGATTTTTTGAATTTAAGAATATTGCAGATGGGAAATATTCATTGCAATTCTCCTATGTTGCACATAAGACTGATATAAAGTTGATAACTGTGCCTTCCATTGAATCTCAAAACATTATTATTAACCTGGAAGAAGCGGCAATTAACTTGAATGAAGTTATAGTAACAGGCAATCCTTTTTTATCCAGCTCCAAAGATTTATCTCAAACGGTAATCTCAATCGATAAACTGGATTTAATAATCAAAAGCGGCCGTACTATTGCAGATGCATTGGACTTTCAGCCCGGGGTTGCCATGAGAACAAATGGAATTGCCGTGAAAAGACCCGTAATTCGGGGTTTCGGCAATAATAAGGTACTGATACTTGAAGATGGTTTAAGAATGGGTGATTTATCGAATGCTTCAGCAGACCATGGTATAAGTGATGACGGCAGTGAACCGGAAAGAATTGAAGTGATTGAGGGACCTTCAAGTCTGCTTTACGGAAACAATGCTATAGGCGGAGTAGTTAATATTATAACTGATGCCATACCGTCTTCAGTGCAAAACGGAATAAATGGAGAAATTCAGCTTGGCGGGGAGCATGTAAACAATGAATATTCCGGTAACGCCCATATCAACTACGGTATCGGAATATTTTCCCTTCATGGAAAACTTTTTAAAAGAAAAGGAGAAGATTATAAAATCAGCGGCGGGGGTAAAACTTTTAATTCAGACCTGGAAACAATTGGATCTCAAGTTGGTTTTTCCCTCCTGCCGGAATGGGGCATGGCTGGTTTAAGCTTTACCGATTTTAACAGCAAATATGGTTTACCCTCTCCGCCGGGTACGGGGGAAGTTGTCTATATTGATATGCATAAAAGACAGTATAAATTAACAGGCGGTGTAAATAAAATTAATTCCTTTATAACCTCGGTCGATTTAAAAGCCGGATATCTGGATTACGCTCACCAGGAAATATCAAAGATAACCGGCGAGGTTGGAACTGATTTCGGATTAAAAACAAAAAGTGCCGATCTCTCTTTTTTACATCAGCCCCTATTTAGAAATTCTTCCGGGGTTATCGGGTTTTACGGCTTAATTCAGAATTATAGCATTACGGGAGAAGAAGCCTTAACTCCAAATGCAGATTATTATAATTATGCCGCTTATTTTCTTGAAAAAATTAATTTCGAAAATTTAAGCATCTCTTTCGGATTAAGGTATGAATTGAATTCAGTGAAATTTCCCGTATCCGTTTTAACGGATTCATTATTCGATGAAGGGAAAAATGATTTTAATTCGTTATCGGCATCTGCTGGATTTGTTTATAATTTAACGGGAAACACTTCAATTTTTACAAACTTTGCAAATGCGTTCAGAGCACCTACTATTGAGGAGCTTTCATCATTCGGTGTGCATGAGGCTCTTGCAAGTTTCGATATCGGGAACAGGGATTTGAAAAAAGAAAATTCTATAGGAATCGATGCCGGTTTGAGATCGCAGTCGGACAATTATTATTTAGAGATAACCGGCTATTACTCTAAAGTTTTTGATTTAATTTACCGGAAACCGCTGGATCTATTTTATTCGGAAGATTTAGGATTTAATGCAAAAGATGACGGATTTCAGGTTCACCAATATGATAAAGCAGATGCTATTGTTTACGGATTTGAATCAAAACTGAATTATGAAGTCATCAAAGGATTCTCTGCAACCTTAATTTCCGATTTTGTGAGGGGAAAAAACCAAACTGCAAATGAAAATCTTCCTCAAATACCTCCGTTCAGATTTTCTGTTGAAGCAAGATATACTTCTCATAATTATTGGTACGGTGCTGTATGGAAATTAGCTTCGGAACAAAATAAAGTCGCCGTTAATGAAGAGTTAACACCTGGCTACGGGCTAATTGATATTTACTGCGGCTTAAAACTTTATACAGATAGATTTGCGCATATATTCAGCTTAAAGGTAGAGAATCTCTTAGATCAGCCATACAAAGATCATCTTTCAGCCATTAAGGATTTTACTTTTATGCCCGGCAGAAATATATCTTTTCGGTATAAGTTTGTATTTTAAAACTTTATTATTGGAAGCGTAAAACTGAATACACTTCCTTGTCCTTCTTTACTCTCAACCCATATTTTACCGCCTTGTGCTTGTATAAACTCTTTTGAAATTGCCAAACCTAAACCCCAGCCCTGTCGGGATTTTTTACCTACTTGTGTAAACCTTTGGAACAGCTTTTCCTGATCTTCCTTTGATATCCCGGGACCATGATCTATAATTGTAAATTTGACTTCTTCATTATGCCTATTAACCGCCAGTTGAATTTTATCATTCGGTTTTGTAAACCTTATTGCATTATTTAAAAGATTAATAAACACAAAGACAACCTTTTCTAAATCAGCATTAACTGCAGGTAAATTTTCTTCTATTTCTGTCTCGAGATCTATATTTTTTTCTGCCGCTTGCATCATTAAAGCCGTTACACCTAGTTCAATAATATCCTCTGGTTTAACAGAAGCAAATTTTAACCTGATATTTCCTGTTTCAATCTGTGAATAATCAAGGATTTCATTGATTACACGGGAGAGCCTGTTGGTCTGACGCTTTATATCCTGGACGATACCCCTCTGCTCATCATTTAACTCTCCCAATCTTTTATCTTCAAATAGTTTCAGTGATAAGTTAATTGATGATAAAGGTGTTTTTAGTTCATGCGAAGCTGTCGCCAGGAGATTAGTTTTTGCTTTATCCCGTTCATGAAATTGAGTGACATTCCTTAACAGAATTAGATTACCGATAAACGTTTCTTTTTTTGAAAACTCCGAATAGGTAATTATATCCTCGGTTTCAATTTTATAGAATAATTCACGGCCGTTATTAATGATACGAAGCGGCTTCCGGTCGGCGGCATTACCTGTTTTTAAATCCTCCGATGATTTACATATTTCTCTTAAAAGATCATTATGTGCAGCAGCTTCCGGAATAAAGCGCAATAAAATATCTTCCTGTTTTAATCCTGTAATTTGAAGAATGGTATTATTAGCAAGAACGATTTTCCTGTTTTCATCCACAAGCAGAACCCCATCTTCCAGTCCGTTAACCAGGGCTTCCATTCTTTTCTGTTCAAATAAAAGCTGATCAATATGTTTGGCTTCATAAATCTTTAATCTCTCAGCCATTACATTGAAAGCGGAAGCAAGCACGCCGAGCTCGTCCTTTGTGTTTATTTCAAGTTTCTGCTCATAATTCCTTTCACTGATTGCTTTAATTCTTTCTGTTAATTCTTTAATAGGTTCGACAATCCTTGATGGTAAAGTATAAGTAAATGAGAAAGCAATAAGTATGCTTAGTGTTGCCGCTATAGACATATACAATATTACTCTGTCTGCAGTAGATTGCAGTTCATTTGTCTTGCCGGTAATTGCATTCATATTTAATTTGTAAATATCAAATATGAAATTTCTCACATCTGTATATTTATCCAGTAAATTTTGAATATTATTTTCTTGATTTAATTCTCTTTTTATTACATCATTATAAATACTTATATATTCCATGTAATTAGAATGCAGCCGGCCTACAATTTCCGCTTCACCCTTTTCAGTAATGTTTTTTGTCTCGAGCTGAAGGTTTTGTTCAAAAATTTTTTTGGATTTAAGATAATTCCTTATTTCAGCTGAATCTGCTTTGTTTTTTTCCTTAATATTTAGTTGATGAAAGGAATTCATTTCATCAAATGAAGTAAGCATATTGATCATATAATCGACCGAGGAATAATTATCCGAAATTGTTCCTTTGGTCTTTTGAGCGAGCTGGCTTATAAATAAAATTCCGAAAATGCCCAGCAGCAGAGTAATTGAGAATAAAATAATTAAGCCGATATTTATTTTGCTTTTTATTGATTTCATTTCGGTTATACCGGTTCTACTTCGGCTCTGCTTTCGCAGAGACAAGAAGTATATCAATATTTTCCTGTGCGGCTTTAGCTGCCAATACACGGAATAAATT
>DAISZW010000213.1:1154-5316 GCA_036824595.1 Ignavibacteriaceae bacterium | reverse complement strand
AATTTCTTTTTCGTTTTTTTCTCCATTCGTATGATCGTCTTTTCTTTTAATGCTGCGTTTATTCATTTTCTCAATAATATGGCTGAGAATATCAATAGATTTATTAATATCAATATCTTCATTTAAGTTTACTTCAACGCTGGAAACAAGCTCTTTAATTTTATCGAAGGAATTTAAAATGCCATCCATAACCGATGTATTCAGCTTTGCTTCTTTTTTTCTCAGCTTGTTCAGGATATCTTCGCAGCGGTGGGTAATTAGTGTTAATTTATTTAAGCCTAAAAATCCTGAAGTTCCTTTTATCGTATGAAAAGAGCGGAATATTTGATTGAGCAGCTCGGTGTCATCTGGTCTGTTTTCCATTTCAACAAGATCGACATCGAGTTTTTCAAGAATCTCCTTAGTTTCAATTAAGAAACTATCCAGAATTTCTTTCATTTCCGGATCATGGAGCATCGAGTAATTATCTGCAGTTTCCATTTAAGAAAATAACTTATCTATTTCAGTTTGTGAAGTACTATTGTGGCTGTTTATAATTGAATCTGCTATTTCCTGTCTGCCTTTTGTTTTCGAATAATCTGCATCGGGATCGAATGAATGCTCTCCGGTTCCCTTCATCTCAATATTTTCAAGATTTGCTTCATTTAAATTGTAATTTAAGGATGCCAGCTTTGCCTGCACGGACCCGATCAAATGCTTGACTGCGGAAAGCTGCTGCGAAGTAATATCCTGAACCTGCAGCGACATGGTTATATTATACGCATCGTTTTTAATTTTCTGCAATGATTCCGCTATTGTATATAATGCAATTTTATCTTTACCAAGTTTCTCATATTCTTTAATTAGGTTATTAATTTGTTCGTCTGGCGAAATAATTAATTTAATTTTCCGAATGAATTCAGTTTTCTGCTTGTCTCTATCTATGACCTGGTTAAGCATAGCAGCCGTATCGGAAATATCATTAGACATCCTGTCCACAATGTCGAGGATTTCTGTGGTAGCCAGCTCGGTTGCTTCAGTTACCCGGCTGATCTGATTTGCAGCTTTCGGTATTTTGTTTGCGCTTTCTTCAATGGATTGACTTATGTTGTCCATTAAAGGAACAATATCCTTCATGAAATCAACAAGGTTTTGTATGATCGGAATAATTTTGATTCCGCTGCCAAAAAGCGTTTTTAATTCATCCAATCTTTTTAACAATTGGTTCATATTCTCGGAAGTTTTCATTATCTAATCTCATTTAATTAGTTGCTAGAATTTGTTCGATTTTTTCCTTCAATACTGCCGGTGTAAAAGGTTTTATAATGTAGTTATTCACTTTTGCCTGCAAAGCCTCGATTATATCTTCCTTAATTCCGCGGGTAGTTACCATAAGTATCGGCAGTTTAGATAATTTTTCCGATCCCCTGATTGCCTTTACCAAATCTAGTCCTGAGACAACAGGCATATTCCAGTCGGTTATTATAAAATTAATCTGGCTGTCTCCCGAGAGTTTTTCAATAGCTTCTCGTCCGTCGTTAGCTTCGACAAAATCGTTATAACCTAAGTTCTTGAGTGAATTTAGAACTATTCTCCTCATTGTTACAGAATCGTCTACTACTAGAAATTTTAGCATAACATATTTTCCTTCAGTTTATATATTTTGAAACTTCATAAAGAATTTTTTTAGGATTAAAAGGCTTAATCAGATATGAATTAGCCCCATAATTTAATCCCTTTTCAATCTCTTCCTTGCCGCTCAGTGATGATAGGATAATTATTGGAATATCCCTGAACTCCGGGCTGCTTCTGATGGATTTAATTAATTCAAATCCGTCAACATTAGGCATATTCAAATCCGTTATAATGAGATTTACATTTTCCTTCGGGAGTTTTTCAAGAGCTTCCATTCCGTCGCCTGCGGGAATAATTTCAAATCCATTGGCAGCCAGCGCAAAGGAAACAAATTTTCTGATCGAGGGGGAATCATCCGCAACTAGAATTACTTTTTTCATTGCTCTTTTTTATAACCTATTGTTTTTGGAAAATTTACCAGCTTAAATGCTTTCGAAATGTTATGAAGGGTTTCAGAATATCCGATGAACAGATATCCTCCCCTGCATAATGAATTGTACAGCCTGGAAACCACTTTGATTTTTGCATTAATATCAAAATAGATCAATACATTAGCGCAGAAAATTATATCGTAACTGACCATCCTTTTCATGTTCTGCTCGTCATAAAGATTCATCACCTTGAATGATACTCTTTTCCTGATTTCAGGGTTCAATTCGTAAAAATGACTATTGATTTTAAAATATTTTTTTAAGAAAAGGGGGGGAGTATTCCTGACTGAATATTCCTTGTAGAGTCCTTTCTTTGCAGTTTCAATTACCGAGCAGCTTATATCGGTTCCGATCATTTCAAACTCCAGTTGCGGATATTTCGGAAGAAGCGTCTCTAAAATTGTAATTGCAATTGAGTATGCTTCTTCTCCGGAGGAGGAAGCCGCACTCCAGATTCTTATTTTATTCTTTCCGTTTTGAATTATCTCCGGGACAACAGAGTTTGTCAATGCATCGAGCTGAGGCCGGTTCCTGAAGAAAAATGTCTCGTTTATGGTTATTGCATCGTAAAGATATTTCATTTCCCCGGCTCTTTCGGGAGAATTTTTTATATAAACCAGATAATCTTCAAATGTTGATAACTCGAGGTGATTTATCCTCTTCTGGAGCCTGCTTTGAAGGAGATATTTTTTATTATCCTGGTAATATATTCCGCAATTATCGTAAATGAATTTGCGCCAGTATTCAAAAATATCCTTTGACATTACCTCTGTAGTTTGCGCATTCCGAGACTCCTGAACGTTTGCTTTTACAGCAGAGAGATCTAATAAGGTTTTTGCTGCAGAAAAATTATTCATCAACTTCCGTTTTTTTATATTGCCGAACTTCGTTTTTTAATAATGCTCCTAGCTTTTTTACTCACCATTTCTTCTTTATCCAATGTAAATCTGTCCAAAATTTTGTCAGATTTAGGATGGAAAATCCTTTCAAGCATGTCAATTGCCTTAAGCCTGTTCCACATATTCGGATCTTCCGTAAAATCTTCCAGAAAATAAACCGAGTTGTTATTATCAATTGTAAAAAGGAGTTCGGCTGCAGCAATCCTTACCTCTTCGTCAGGTGATTCAAGACAGTTGACTAATGAATTAATCGGCTTCATTCTTCCGGGCGATAATTTAAATTTTACTCTTTCTTCTTCGGAATTTTTCCATAGATCTTGGAAGATCATTAATACCGGTTTTTTCTCAACTTCACCTGAATCAAGCAGCTCTGCAGAAGCCTCATATAATAATTCCGGTTTTTCAATGAATTTTGTTTTTAAAAGATCGTTGATATCCGCACAGCCGTTCAAAAGTTTCAAACACTGCACCATTACCTCTTTTGATTCTATTGATGGAAGAATGTTAACCGCTGCGAGTTTATATTCGCAATCGCCTTCGACAATTGTATCGAGAATCGCATCAACTATATTCTCATTTGAGATTAGTCCGATACACAGCTTTTCCTTAAGCAGCGAGATTGATTTGACTATTTCCCAGCTTAAAAATCCTTTTGCATCTTTGAGTTTTTGCAGGAGAAAACGGAAAGAAAATTCATCCCCCATTTTACCAAGGCATTCGATTATGGAAAGTCTGGTTAACTCATCTTCAAAATCATATTTAGATTGGACAAACTCAAGAATTTTATTACGGGTTAATTCTTTTAAAGTCTGTCCCGCTTTTCCTAAAGATTCTATTATTGTCGCTTTGAATAATTCATTTTTAGAATAACATTCAATTAACGAATTTATAATATTTTCGGAGGTTTCCTGGAAAAGCTCGCCTTTTGCATGCTGAATACTTTCATCAGCAGAAGAGCCGGGCTCATAAACTTCACAAATATTTCCAAGGGCCTCTATACATGCAAGTTCTATATTATCATCTTCAGCAGCATGTAAAATTTTTAGAATTTTATTAATAGACTTTCTATCACGAATCAATCCTAGAAGATCAATGATAAATTTTTTATCGTCGCTGTCTCCTTCATCCAGAAAATCCAGCATTGCATCTGCCGCAGGAGGACCAATTCTCAGCAGCAGTTCTCCCGCAAAATTTTTTACGGAAAGTTCCTTGGATTTG
>DAISZW010000213.1:0-1144 GCA_036824595.1 Ignavibacteriaceae bacterium | reverse complement strand
AACCAGCTTAAAGGGAACATTCGGATTGTCATTGTTGGAAAACAACAGCAGGAGTGCATTTCGTACTCCTTTATCCTGATCACTAACTAGACTGCACAGTGCATCAACAGCTTCCAAATCGAGTTCCGAATTGAAAAAAGATTCTACAGCGGAAATTCTAATTTCGGAATTACCCGATCTTAACTGCTTCAATCTTTCGGAAACCATTCTGAACAATCCTTATAACTTTGCCAATAAAAGTAATTTATGTGCTGCGGCGTGTTGAAAGAGGATTACCGCCATTTAAATACTATAATCTAACTTATTATCGAAAATTTTAGATTAAGGTTTAGAGGATTTGGAATAGCACAGGGTGAAGGTTTAGGATGATTATTAAAACACTATTTTCCAACACAATGTAAACAGAGGATTAACTCAGTACTTTTTTCAATAATGCATTTAAAGCTGTTTTGTCAAACGGTTTTGCTAAATAATGAGTGAAGCAGTGGGAAAGGATATATTCTTTGTCTCCGGCCATTGCATATGCAGTTACCGCTATCATAGGAATTTCTGAGTAACCAGGGAGAGAAATTATCTTCTTTGCAGCTTCAATTCCATTTATACCAAGTCCAAGTGCAATATCCATTAAAACTGCTTCATATTTGTTACTTACGGCCATTTTTATTGCTGTACTGCCGTCTACTGCATGATCAACATCGTAGTTATCTTTAAGGAACATTCTAATCATACCTACGGTAGGTATATCGTTTTCAACAAGTAAAATTTTAGATACTTTTTTTCGATCTTCGGCCGTTAACAGAGTATTCTTTAAAGCTTTATCAAAGCCATTGCCTGGAACTAGTATTTTGCTTACGAGAGGAAATTTCACGGTAAATGTTGTACCTTCGCCATAACAGCTTTGGACTTCAATTTTGCCTCTTAACAATGCGACAAATTTTCTTGTTATTGTTAGTCCCAGTCCAACACCGTCAAAAGGCCTTGATAAACCTTCATTTGCCTGCCTGAACGGTTCAAATATTTTTTCACTTGCCGATTCAGGGATTCCTATTCCGGTATCGATTATATCAAGTTTCGCATACCAGTTTCCTTTTAATAATATTTTTTTCAGGATGACTGTTATTTCCCCTTTATTTGTAAACTTGAT
>DAISZW010000007.1:28565-43699 GCA_036824595.1 Ignavibacteriaceae bacterium | reverse complement strand
GAAGACAACGGATCAACACCTGCTTTTTTAATTAAATCGATCGGGTATTCGGAGCTGCCGCCTTTGAGTATTGAATAATATTTATCAACTGCAGGCTGACCTTCTTTTGCGATCTTCTCTGCAATTGCCGTTGCATAAATTAATGAGGTAGAATACTGGTAAACATAATAAGTGTAGTTTATGAAATGAGGAATATAAGCCCATTCATTTGCGATATAGGGATCAACAATGCATACACCCTGATCGCTGCCGTAATATTTCTTTACTATATCGTAGTAAAGATTGCTTAATGCTTCCCCGGTAATAGGCTGATTGCTCTCTGCCATTTTATGGGCTTCCAATTCAAATTCCGCGAATGATGTCTGGCGGAATATAGTGCTTCTTAAAAGATCCAGATAGGACCCGAGGAGATATAATTTCTGCTCTTTGCTCTTTGCATTCTTAAACATGTAATCATTTAGGAAGCTTTCATTTATCGTTGAAGCAATTTCCGCGACAAAAATCGAGTAGCCTGCATTAACAAACGGCTGGGATTTATTTGAAAAGTAGCTGTGCATTGTATGACCGAGTTCATGCGCAAGAGTAGATACGGATTCATAATCATCATTCCAGTTCATTAAAATAAACGGGTGAGCATCGTAAACAGAACCGGATGAATATGCCCCGCTTCTTTTCGATACAGTCGGGTAGTAATCAATCCATCTGTTTGAATAAGCTTTTTGCAGTGTGGCTAAATATTCTTCACCTAAAGGTTTTAATGCCTCGGAAACAATCTTTTGTCCTTCTTCAATAGTAAACTTCATTTCACCGGCTAATTCAGGCTTTACAAGCGGAACATAAATATCATAATAATGAAGGGTATCAACACCGAGCATTTTCTTTTTCAAATTAAGAAACCTATGCATTGTCGGCAGGTTTTTATTCATTTGTTCAACTAAATTTTCATAAACGGATACAGGTATATTGTTTCCGTTAAGAGCATACTCCAGTGCGGTATTATATTTTCTATTTTTTGCATAAACGTAATCGGCTTTTACTTTACCGCCGAAATTGGAACCGATCGTGTTTCGAAATTTTCCGTAATTCTCAAAAAATTCTTTAAAGATTTTTTCCCGGTCTTCCCTGCTTTCTGTAACTCTGTATCTTGCATAAGTCGCTGAAGTCAGCTCTACTTCTGTGTTATCGGATAAAGTCACCTTGGAATTCGGTTTTTCGGCATTAGCGAAAATTGTATAAGTATTTCCGGGTGCGGAAGTAACCAGTCCGAAGCTGGCAAGGATCTGCTCTTCGTTTTCGGATAGTGTATGATCCCTCAGTCTCTGTATGTCGCTGACAAACATTCTAAATTCCTCTAGTTCTTTTTTCTCTTTGAAGAACTGATCCACTTTTGCCGGATCAATCCTTAAAATTTCCGGATTAATAAAAGCTGTTTTTTCGGAGATTGACGTACCTAAATTTTGAGACGTCTGATCCAAACCCTGGTTCTCAGTATTCCGTAAATCCTCATCGCTCAGCATGCTTGAATAAGATGCCAGTTTATAATAGTACTTCAGCATATTAAAATATTTTGATAATGCCTGGTAAAGAGTTTCGGAATTTTGGCCGAGTTTTCCGCTGTAAGTCGCAACTTCATTAATCTCTTTTTCAATATTATCTTTTAAGGAATTCCAGCTCTCCCTTGAATCGAACAGATCATTTAAGTTCCACTTATATTTAAGCTCAACATCTTTTCTCTCCAGAGTTTGAGCAAAAGTTAAAGGGATAATAAATAATACAATAAAGACTTTTGTGAGTCTCATATTTACTCCAATTGTTTTAGATTTAGGGGGATTTAAAGGCCAAAATTATCTTATAAAATGATAACTATTACAACTTATTAAATGAATGTAAAATTTTACGGATGAACGGTTTCCCCGTTCCCTGAAACTTAAAGTTCACGCTTAAACTTAAATTTATTATTTTGGAAGCACTAAAATACTTCTCTTAAAAATTTACCGCAGCCGAGGATAATTTTATGAAAAAAGCATCTGTTTTAATTTACTTATTTTTAACCTTTCAAACAGCTTTGTTTGCGGTTTCCGAAAATTCTGAAACAGATTTCATTTTCACTGGTAATGTTGAATCATTAAAAAAATACGATGATCATCTGGAATTCCGGCTGGAAAACGCCCTCCTTAATCTTTACGTAATCGACCGGAATATTATAAGATTCCGCTATACAAATCAAGATGAATTTTCCAAAACCCCTTCCTACTCTGTTATATATCAACCGAAAGAAATAGAATTTAATCTGCAGGAAAAAGAGAATTTTTATGAAATATCAACAAAAGAACTTATTGTCCGGGTATTTAAGAAACCTTGCAGGGTAAGTATTTTTGATAAGAATATGAATTTAATTAATGAAGACGAAAAATCTTTCGGAGTCAGCTTTGATTATGATGAAGTAAGATGTTTCAAAACACTTTTCCCGGATGAACAATTTTACGGACTCGGAGAAAAAACGGGCGGATTAAATAAAAGGGGAAGCCAGTACACTATGTGGAATTCCGATAAGCCGGGCTATTCTCCAACCGAAGATCCGTTGTATCAATCAGTTCCTTTTTTTATCGGAATTAGAGAATTTGCCTCTAATCCAAATGAAAAGACTGCCCGTCTTGATTCAATCAAGACGAGGCAGGCATACGGAATTTTTCTGGACAATACATTCAAATCCTACTTTAATATGGGAGCAAGCAATAACCGCTTCTACTGGTTCGGTGCAGAAAAAGGGGAGATGGATTATTACTTCATTTACGGACCTGAAATTAAAAAGGTAATCTCTTCTTACACTCTTTTAACCGGAAGAATTGAAATGCCGCCGATTTGGGCTTTGGGTTATCAGCAGAGCAGATGGAGCTATTTCCCCGAATCAAGCGTAAGAAATTTAGCAAGAACTTTCAGAGATAAAAATATTCCTATTGATGTAATTTATCTCGACATTCATTACATGGATGAATACAGGGTTTTTACCTGGGATAAAGAAAGATTTCCGCAGCCTCAGAAAATGCTGAATGATCTCTTTAAAGATGGATTTAAAATCATTACAATTGTAGATCCGGGAGTGAAAGCGGATTCGAATTATTTTGCAGCTAAAGAAGGAATGGAGAAAGACCTTTTTGTTAAATATCCGGATGGAAAATTATATAACGGTGAAGTCTGGCCTTCCTGGTCTTACTTTCCCGATTTTACAAAAAAAGAAACACGAGAATGGTGGGGTGAAAAAAACGGGAATCTTCTTAAAGAAGGTTTAGCAGGAATATGGAATGATATGAATGAACCTGCGGTCTGGGGACAAGCATTCCCGGATATTGTTCAATTTGATTTTGAAGGCTTCGGTGCCGATCATAAAAGGATACATAATGTTTATGCGCTTCAAATGGCAAGAGCAACGTTTGACGGAATAAAAAAAATGTTCCCCGAAAAACGCCCTTTTATTTTAACTCGAGCAGGCTTTGCCGGTATTCAAAGATATGCTGCTGTATGGACCGGGGATAACTTAGCTAATGACGATCATTTGAAAATGGCATGTACAATGGTTCAGGGCTTAGGCTTAAGCGGAGTACCTTTTGCGGGAAGCGATGTCGGAGGTTTTATGGGAACTCCAACTCCAGGTTTATACAACAGGTGGATGCAGCTTGGGGCGTTTACTCCTTTTTTCAGAGGACATTCGGCTTACGGCACAGTTGCCCATGAACCGTGGGCATTCGGTGAAGATGTTGAGAATTGGGTAAAGGATATAATGAAGCTGCGTTATAAACTTCTTCCGTTTTTTTATAATGAATTTTATAACGCTTCTCAAACGGGACTTCCGGTTGCTCGCCCGATGTTCCTGAATTTCCAGGATGATGAAGAATGTTACAGGGGAGAATCTCAATACCAGTTCATGATCGGTGAAAATCTTTTGGTTGCACCTGTTCTGTCTGAAAAAGAAAATTTCAAGAAACTTTATTTGCCCGAAGGGAAATGGATTGACTGGTGGACAAATAAAATTTATGAGGGAAATCAATGGATAATTGTTGAAGTACCTCAATGGAAGATTCCTCTTTTCATAAAAGAAGGAGGAATTATTCCAATGCAGGAAGAACAAAATTATGTGGGTGAGAAAAAAATTGAAGAACTTGAATTGAGAATATTTTTGTCAGACAGCTCGTCTTTTACTCTGTATGAAGATGATGGAATTTCCTCAAATTATCAAGGTGGTGTTTATTCATTAACAAAGTTTGAAGCAATTAAAAAAAGCGGTTCAACTTTAATTAGCGTTTCAAAGGAAGAAGATAATTACAATTCAGGAAGGAAGGATTACTTCTTTAAGATTCTTAACTCTTTACAACCAGCAAAAGTTACTCTTAATAATAAAGAGCTAAAATTTTTTAGTGAAATTCAGAAATTAATTTCTACTGACGAAGGATACAGTTACAGTAAAAATGAAATGATTGTTGTGGTTAAAGTCAAAGATACAAAAGAGATGAATATTTTGATTAGATAAATTTCAATCAAAAGAGCAATAGAACACTGACAACACGGATTACGCGGTTTTTCACGGATAAGAATAAATTTTATTTGCAAATCCGTTTAACCCGTGTTCTATTCTTTTCTTATAATCTCTTCAATTACTTTACCATCAGATTCCTGCGGCATGGAGACCCCAAGAATGTTGAGGATCGTCGGAGCTAAGTCAACAATATGTTTATTTTTAAGCAAAGAATTTACTTTAATATTTTTTCCTGAAGCCAATAAAAATCCTTCAGGCCTGTGGTTGCCGCTTCTGCCGTCGGGATTTAATCCCGGCATAGGCCATTCCACTTCTCCAAACTCATCTGAAACAATTTTACTGTAGCTTGATGCCGGTTTATCTTTCCACTGCACCAGGAGATCAGGCAGATTATCAAAACCTTTTCCTTTAACAAACAATTCATCTTTTCTTTTTATACTAGATATTACCGGCTCATTAGTTACAGCATCTTTAAAGCTAAGCAATCCTTTATACAATTCATTGCAAAGCTTATCATACTCTTCCCCTTCCTCAACAACTCCCGCCTTCTCTCTTCCTTTTAAATTTATTCTGATATAACCCTGGAGGTCGGCAACTAAATTAAAAACTTTAGTTTTACTCCAGTCTTTATTCCCCATTCTCCAGTAGGCAGTCATTTTATCCTGGAGAGTCATAGGCAGAAGTTTTCTCAAATTAGATCTTAATTCAAGGGGAATTAAATCTCTCACTTTTTTCATTATACTGCCGCTTCCATTCTGACCGGAGACTTTTTTTCCATATAAAATATTTGAAATCATTACCGGAAGCATTTTATCCGTTATAGTTGTATTAACCCCCATTCCGTGAAGTGAAAAAACAAAGACATCAACGCCTTCACCTGCATTTTTTATAATCTCACCGACGGCTTCATCGCAGGATATATAAACATCTCTCAACGAATTCTTAAATTCTTCTTTCTCAGTTTCAGTATATTTTCCTTTAATGTTAGTTACATCCCAGAATTTGTGTCCGCCTCTGTGAGGAGAGGTAAGACAGCATAAAAAAAGATCCCAATTTTTTTTTTGCATTAATTCACAAACCAGCTCAGTTGCTTTTTTATTTGCGTGAATTAATTCCTCTTTCACTTTTCTTAATTCATTAATATCCTGCAGTCCGCCTACTTCATCGCTGATAGGAGGCTTACCGAATTTTTTTATTACCCATTTAATTTTTTCCGGCGGATAAGAAAAAGGCGGGAATATCCTGTCGTGGGAAGCCCAGCCTGAAACTTCTATCCCGTTAAACGGATCCGGAGGAAAAGCCAGCGGCATATCCACTGCAATAACCCTGTAATTTTCTCCTAGCTTTCTCCAAAAAGGAACAGCAGTCATCCAACCCGGATTCGGTCGTTCATAATCCATTTTATCGGCTCTCCACTGGAGGTAATGATAAATTCCGTGTTTATCAGGCAAAGTGCCGGTATAGAAAGTCGGCCATGGAGAACCAACCAGCCATTCGGCCGATGAAGATAATCTCCCATAAGAGCCTTGCGAATACAGAACGGCTAAATTTTTTAAATAACCTTCCGCTATCCATTTCTCAATCAGACTCGGCTCCGCCGCATCCAAAGCAATTGCCAGGACTTTATTATTTGATTTCATTTAAACAAATTTCCTTCCCGTTATTTTTAATAGACGCACTAACCGCATTAACAGCCAGTATTGAGGAAATACCTTCCTTAATTCCGGCGCATTCGGTTTTATTTGACTCAATAAGCTTGAAAAATTTTTCCAGCTGCAGTTCGAAAGTTCTTTTTACCGGAGAAGATTTTCCTAAAATTTTTCTTTCAATTTTATCCTTAATATCGAGGAACATTCTTCTGCCGCCTGGCCCTGGTATTAATCTTTCCGAACCAAGTTCTAAAAAATAATTCTCCTTAGAAGTGATTATCTTAATAGATTTTACCGTTTTACTTGAATGGGCGATATGACAGTCAATAAACAAATCGGAATCTATTCTAACTTTTACATCGATGCTTTTCTTGTCCGCAGACTCTGCTTTCACAGAAATAATTTCTTTTTTAAAGATGAAATCTATAAGATCAAAAACATGCGGGCCCAAATCATTCAGCGGATCGCTGATAAAGGATACCGGATTCCATGTATCGTAGTCTCCCGTAAAAACTATTTGTGCAAAATTAATTTTTGTCTGTTCCGAAAGTTTATCTCTTAGCCTGACGGCCGGAAGCCAGTATCTATGATTAAGCCCCATCATTAATTTAGCTTTTGAATTTGATTCTGCCTCGACTAATTCTTTTATTCCTTCCATCGTAAGTGCTAAAGGTTTTTCAACTAATACATATTTGTCATTCCGCAGCAATGCTGAAGCCAAAGGAATATGAGTGTCCGGCGGGGTAGTTATAATTGCCGCATCGATCTGATTTATAAACTCTGCCTCAGCAGAACTGAACCCGGGACAATTTTTAAATTTTGCAGAAATCAATTCTCTTCTCTCAGCAATAGGATCCACTACTCCTGAAACTTGAATGTGAGGAAATTTGTTTAGAGCAGGGGAATAAATTAATTCTGCTGCTCTTCCGCAGCCTATTAAGCCAATATTTATTTTAGAATTCAAATTTTTCTTCCATATATTTTTTATTTCCTTTCCAGAATCCAAAAACCCATGCAGATAATCCCAAGACTGCAATTGGGAAATAAAATACGATTCTAAACAGACCGGCAGGATTCCATTGGAGTGTACGAACTGAAATATAGATAAATCTTCTGATTCCGAATAAAAATGCGAATAAAAATTTCCCGCGGAAATTACTTTCAGATGCAGACATTTTCAGGTTTAAATATCCCCTGTGAAATCCGAGGCTTCGGTTATGCTTCATAAAAGATTTAAAATTTTTTCTGCCGCTGTGCCTCACATTTAAGCGAGGATTAAAAAAGACATCCCCATAATTGCTCTTAATTGCAGATTGACTGAACTTCACATCTTCACCGGTAACAATTTCTTCGGGAAACGGGCCCGAGCTGAAAATCAATTCTTTGGTCATTCCTAGATTGCATGCAGGAAAATGAGTAATATTTTTTGACGGCCGGTGTTTTTGGAAGTCGGGGAATTGCAGCAAATTATCAACCGATGCAATCGGGTGGAACGGATATAAATTAGTCACCGGACCTATTACAATTTTATTTCCTTTTTTCAGTGATGTAAAGATTTCATTAATCCAGTCCGCTGAAGGGACGCAATCCGAATCAAGGAATGCTAAAAAATTAGATTTCGAAATTTCTATTCCGAGATTTCTGGCCTTTCCTGGATACATTACTGATTTGCATGAAATTAAAATTGAATTCTTGATTGAGTTGATTATCTCATTAATATTAGAATCATTTCCGCTTTCAATTACAATTGTTTCAAAGGTTATTCCTGAATTCTGATTCTTCAATCCATTCAAACAATTAATTAAATCTTTTTTATCTCCGTGAAAAGGAATAACCACTGAAATTTCCGGGGAACCAGATAAATAATTTTTTGTTTGTTCGTTCATTTATTATTTCTTAACCAGTTCCTTGGGATCTTTTACCATTGAGAGAAGCTTTTGAATCAGATCGGCCTTTCCATTTACGGCATCTTTCCGGATATATTCTCCTGAGTAGATTTTCTGTCCATTATACTTCTTTACCATCCGGGGATCGATACTTTCTTTTAGAGGCAGATAATCTTCATTGAAACGTCTATCGGAATAAAAATTAGCCCGGTATGCCCAGACTCCATGAGTATGTATAAAAACAGGTTTTGCAACCTCGAAAACATAGTCGTAGAAATCTTTCTGTTTTTTTACAAAAGTTCCGGCAATTTTTTTATCTGTTAAACCTGCCAGATCAAAGACTCTCAACTTTGAATAAAATAAAGTGCCTCCTGCATCCGGCAGCAGTATTGAAGCATTTTTAAGATTCAATATTGATGCATAATTATCGAATCGGTATGCATACTGTCTCGCCACCATCTGAAATGGTACCGTGGGATTTTCTCTGAATTCAATTGTCCGCTTAGTAAAATCTAATACACCTGGTCCAAAAAATACGATTGTAAGAAAAAAAGCCAAAATTATTTTGCGGGAATTTTTCCAGTGAATTTTTTGAATTAGGGTTTCACTTACAGTAAATAAGCAGATATAAAAAAGCGGATAAAATATCGTAGCAAACCTGAATTCTCCCATCCAGTCGGGAGGAAGTAAAACATAAATCATCACCGAAAAAAATAAAATCAATAACACTGAAAAATGTTTTTTTGTAAATTTTTTAATTGTTATTAAATAAAAGGAAATGACTGCTAAAAATCCTAAAAGCAAAATTCCCCACACGGAAATTCCGCTGTTAAATAAAGCGTATACTTTGCCGTAAATTTTTGGTTTTAAAAAGAGTAAATCTTTAAGATCATTTATGGAGGGCCCACCTTTTGCATAATAAGTATTCGGGAATAAATCATTAAAGTAAGTTATTCTGAACAGCAGAAAACTTCCAAATAATATGAAGAACACTAAAACATATAAACCAAGGTTTTGTAATGTTTTCCCGAATTTTTCTTCCTCAAAGATATGATTAGACAATAAAAAAATAATAGGGACGAAAAAGAATAATATTCCGTCGGGTCGTGTTGCTGCCAGCAAAGCCGTCAGTATTGCTAAAGTCAATGTAGTTTTTAAATTTAAACTTAAGCCTGCTTTAATCATTTGATAAAGTAAAAGCAGAGTTAAAAAAACATAAAGAGGATTTTCCAGCCCGGAACTTGTCCATACAACAAATGATGTATTTAAAGAAAGAAGCACTAAACAGATAAATGATATGTGTAAAGGATATGAAGAAATTAATCTAAGAGTTTTATGCATGGTGATAAACGAAAGGAAAACCAGCAGTATGCTTATTGTTTTTGGTATAAAAACAGGATGAAAATAGTTCAGCCAGAAAAAGGGAACAAAAAGAAAAACCCATGTAAAACTTGAATACCCTTCTACAGGTTCAAGACCGGGCTGGGAAACAAGGCCGAAGCCTTGAGCAAAATTCCGTGAATAGGAAAATGAAATACCGGCGTCATCTACTATCCAATTGCCGAATAATAGAACATGAAGCAGGTAGATAACAAAAGGAACTCCCACCGTTAGAGGAACTTCAATTGATTTTATTTTCTGAAATTTTAAAGTTGTCATTCCGGTAAAGTATTCATTTAAATAAGCTCAAAAAGCCGCGGAGCTGAGCCGATAATATTTTAAACTCTCCGTTAAAAAGCTCTTTAAGAATAATATTCATAACTCTAAAAGGTAGAACAGATCCGGCAATTATTATTTGGAAAATGCTGGCATGCTTTCTTATCAAATAGAAATAGTTTTTTGCTTTGGAAAATTCATAATCATTTATTGCTTTCCCCCTCCCTTTCTTTCCGCCTTTATGGTACATAACAGCTTTATGATTGTAAAAAATTTTAAAACCCTTTTGTTTTGCTCTTAAAGAGAGATCAACATCTTCCCAGCCGTACGGATTAAATTTTTCATCAAAGTGTCCGACTTCATTAAATAATTTTCTGCTGATCAGGCACAAGCCGCCGCATGATGAAATGAATCCCGATTTATCAAACTGGCCTGTATCTTTTTCCCCGTTTCCGATATCATTTATTCTGCCTGTAAATAAATTGACCGACATGCCGCCGGCATATCCGATAATTCCCGGAAGGCCGGAAATGTAGCATTTAGGTGTAACAATCCCGATGTTTTTGTCATTATTAAATGAACAAACCATTTCCGACAGGGCTTTTTTGTCGATAAGTATATCATCATCTAGGAAGAGAAGATAATTGTAATCTAAATTTTCGTCTGCATATTTTATTCCCAGATTGCGTCCTCCGGCAACTCCTAAATTTTTGTTTGATGAAACCAGATGCACATCCGGGTAGATAGATTTTATTGCCTCAGCAGATCCGTCCGTTGAACCGTTATCAACGATAATAACCTCGAATTCAGAATAATCCATCATGGAAATGCTTTTAAGGCAATCGAGAACTTCATTTTTCTTATTGAAGTTCAATACAATAACGGCAACCGGATTATTCTTTTCCATGGCAGGTATAACTTTTAATTTCCCTCTGTATTCAATACCGGCAAAATTACCTGATCCTCTTAAAATTGTATTCAATTACTTTTAATTTTCCTTCAATCATTCCTTCAATACTTGCATGAAGCCGGTCATTATTTATTTTCTCATAAATAATTTTTGTCGGAAAATCATGCTGCGGATTTTCAAATACCGCCTTGTTTTTTATAAGGCTGATTAATTTAAATTTCACAGGGCCGGCATTATACTCCACACTCGGGATATAAAAAATATCTCCGCCTGTTTTTTTCAGTTCGACGGTTTCCGAATATGAAGTATCGCCCTTCTCCACATAGTAACTGTATGAACTCATCAGTGTATCGTTTTCTATTCTCCATTCCTCGTAAATGTTCCTTTCTTTCCCTTCAATCATCCATTTTCCTTCAAGATAATAAAAGGATTTCATATCAATGCTTTCCGCACCTGATTGTGCGAATGTTTTAACTAAAAAGCTCAACAGACAAAAACTTATTATTCTAAACATGCATTTCCCTTATAATTTATTTTCTCTAAAAGTATTGAATAATTCTTTCCGCCGAATTTTTTTTGAGAGAATAAAATCTTTAAATTCCAACAAGCCGCCCAAAAGTGATGTCATAATATTCCGTGAAAAAAAGAGGAAAGAAAGCGCCATCGAAACATCGGGCTTAACGCCGTATTGACCGAACAGAAACACAAGGGTTCCTTCTCTTATACCCAGTCCTGCAAAAGATAACGGAAGCATAATAGCAAGGGACATTGCGGAGCGGATCCAGCCGATGACCCAAATACTTAAATTGATGTCTAAAGATAGTGCGAAACAATAAAAGGAAAAGACGCCGATTGCATGATACAGAAAAAGCAGTCCGATTATTTCCAGATGATCTTTCAAACGCAGGTTCTGGAATTGATGCATTGCATCGATGAAACTGCTTATTTTTTCTTTTATAAAACCCGGCATCGGAAAAATGAAGATGACCTTAAGTATAATATTTAATCCGCGCCTGCTTAACAAAAGTAAATATAGAATAACCATTGCCGACAAAACCAGCAGGAGTACAATAAAAAGCTTCTGGTTATCCGCAGCAGAAAAAGCCGGAAAACAAAATATAATTCCGATAAACACAATCATCAGTGTTTCCAGAAAACGGTTAAAGACAACAACAGCAGCTGCCGAAGATTTCTTTCCGAATTTTGAAAATTTGTACCATTTTACTGCTCCGCCCGTAAGAGTTCCCGGGAGAAAGAAACTATAAAAGCTTGTCGCAAGATGTATCTTTAAAATTTCTACGACTGATAGATTCAGTCCTTGAATCCTGGTTAGGTACTGCGTCTGCAAAGCGGAGAGATAACTTATAGGAACTGCTGCAATAACTCCAACAGCAAAGAGGTACACGTCGGTTGTCAGAATTGAGTTAATTATTTCATTTATTGGAATTAAGTAGAACAAGTAGATAAGAATAATCCCAGACAGAAGAATTTTTACTGTAAAAGTTAAAGACCTTTTCAAACTCATTAGTTCGAAACTTTTTGATTATCCATAAAATTAATTTTTTCCAGCTCATTGTATGACAGCAGTGGGGCTTTCAAAGTATTTATATTTTCCTGAAGCTGCTTTCGGTTTACTGCACGCGGAATAACTGCCGATACTCCCTTTAACTGCAGAACATACTTCAGTGCTGCCTGCGCTAATGTGCGGTCAGGTTTTACCAGGAACTGGAACTGCATTGCTCTTTCTTTCTTTTCATTGAACTCCATTCTATTCTTCGCATAAGTTTCCGCCATAATATCACTGTACCCTTCGGTCAAATGACCCTGTGCACGGGGATTTCTTGCTATAATTCCGGTCCCGTTTGCCAGGGCATGGATAAGAATCTCCTCAATATGTTTTCTATCCAGGAGATTGATTGACAACTGCAGCGATGAGATTTCAGGAAAATTCAAACAAATAAAAGCGTCTTCATTTGCAGCACATGAAATACCGTAATATCTAATCTTTCCCTGCTGCTTAAGCTTATCAAGTGAGGGAATATAATCACCCTGCTCCAGAATTAATTCGGAAGGTTTATGAAGCTGAAACAGATCAATATAATCTGACTGCAGCCGTTTTAAACTATTCTCAACTGCACTGAAGAGATATTTCTCCGAAAAATCGGAGTGTTTTTGTTTAGCGCGCAGTAAATGAAAAGGAATTTTCATGGAACGCATATACCTGCTTACAGGCCGGATTAAGGATCTCCTCTTTAGAAGAAAATCAGCGGCAGGTGTGTATAAAGTTCCTGCTTTCGTGCCGATAATTATTTTGTCTCTTTTTCTTTTAAAAGCTTTCCCGATTAAAATTTCGCTTTCTCCCTGACTGTAATGATCGGATGTATCAAAAAAATTGATTCCTAAATCAAATGCTTTTTCAAGTGTTCTTAACGATTCATTATCGTCTTTGTAATAAAATCCGCCGCCGATGGACTGGCAGCCGAAGCCGATTTCAGATACTGTTAAATCGGTTTTACCAAGTTTTCTATATTTCATTAATTACACTCTAACAATCAAAATTGCTGTTATAAATTATGTGTAAACATAATCATAAATGAAAATTTTATCTAGGCCTACTCTGCCTTTTCTTAAAAAATGAGTTTATTTTTTATTTAAATAATAGAATATATTTTGTTAAGCTCATTTTCAGTAAGCGGAGGTGCGGTTAATGATCCGACATTCTCATCCAGATCCTCCCTGTTAACCGCCCGCGGAAGTACAACAGAAATTCCACCAAGCTGATTAACAAACTGAATTGAAGCTTGCGCTATTGTACGATTTTCTTTCTCTAAAAAGTGAAATCGGGCAGCTTTAGCCTTTCTTTTTTCAAATTCTTCAGGGGAAAAAGTTGAACTGTCCCCCATAATATCATCTCTGTTCCTTGTAAAAAGTCCGATTGCCCGCGGATGACGTGAAATCAGAGCAAGATTTCTCTCTCTTACAAGGGGAAGCAGCTCAGTAATTGCTTCCCTATCAATTAAGCTGATTGCAACCTGAAGGGATGAAATATTTGGAAACTTCAAACAAAGAACAGCATCATCTACAGTCAGACAAGTAATTCCGTAATATCTTATTTTACCCAGCGTCTTTAATTTTTCCAAAGCCTCAATAAATTCTCCCTGTTCAATTATCTCCTTTGAGGGTTTATACAATTGAAACAAGTCCAGGTAATCTGTTCGGAGCCGGATTAAACTTTTTTCTACAGCTTGAGTTATATATTCACCCGAATAATTAAAACGGAGCTGTGAAGCCCTGAAGTAATGGAGAGAATTTTTAACCGGTCTTAAAAAGCCTCTTATCGGTTTTGCCAGTGATCGTAACCGCAATGTAAAAAATCCGGCTTGCGTGTACATTAATCCGGCTTTACTTGTAATTATTACTTTATCCCTTCTATCACTAAATGCTCTGCCGATAATCTTTTCGCTGTTGCCCAAGCTATGATGATCCGATACATCGAAAAAATTAATTCCGTTATCAAAAGCTTTATGAAGAGTTTTAACCGATTCATTATCATCGCGGTAATATAAACCACCGCCCAATGACTGACATCCGAGCCCCAGTTCTGAAACTTTTAGTTCCGTATTCCCGAATTTTTTGTATTTCATATCCTATTTTATTTTATTTAATAAAATATAAAATTTGTCGGAATGGGAGATTTTTATTCCTGTCATTTCTTCGGAGAAATTTTAGATTCCATGTTATCAGCCCTGATAAAATTCTATGCAGTTTTTGTATCCTTATCCACTGTTTTTTGATTAATCCACTATTTTAATAATCCGGAAATTATTTTACCTTCAATATCATCCGGAATCTTTTGTCCCAGGAGCTGAAGCCAGGTTGGCACCAGATCAGTTAATCCCGCTCCTTCAATCATTTTATTTTTTGCAATACCGGGTCCCTTAGCTAGAAGGACTCCGTCAATCCTATGACTGCCTGACGTCGGCCAATTCATATTTTTTCTCCATCTTTCAACAAAGATAGAATCTTTATTCTTATCGTTTTCTGCCGGCATATAAGCGCTATCGACCCAGTCAATTAAAAGATCCGGGGCAAATTCAAGATAAGGCCCATTGTATAATTCTTCTCTTTTATAAATTTTATTAATAACATACCTTCCCGTAAAGGGATTCTTCAATGCGGAAAATTTTTCTATTATCCGGTTTCTCACATTGTCATACTCTTTTTCTTCTACAATTCCTTTAGGATCTCTCCCTTTGAGATTAATAAAGAGATCTCCTTCCTTTCCTCTGGAGAATGCGGATGTTCTGCTCCAGTCTATATCCGAACTTTCAAGATAGGTTTCAATCCAGCTTTTCAGCCAATGAACATTCCGATTTGCAAAGTAGAACCACGATTTTGGTATTAAACCCTGAACACTCTTTCTAAAGCCTGCAACCTTGGAACGTACAAAAGATTCTTCAAAAGAATTTGCTTCTTTCCCATTTTCTTTTTTTCCTGGATGA
>DAISZW010000007.1:0-28465 GCA_036824595.1 Ignavibacteriaceae bacterium | reverse complement strand
AAAAGATTCTTCAAAAGAATTTGCTTCTTTCCCATTTTCTTTTTTTCCTGGATGAAAACCATTCAATCTTTTATAAGTCAAAAATCCCTCTTTTTGAAGCCAAGTATTTATTTGAATTCCGGAGGCCAGAGGCCCTGCACCGCATTCGGAAATAACAAATAAAATGACTTCATCTCCTGCAGCTTTAATAAGACGGTCAACCGCAGAATCCAATGATTTGTATGCAGTTTTAATTACATCTTTAAATTCATTATTCTGCAGTTCCATATCTCTCCAGAAATAATGCTGGGTTATTGCTGTAGCACTATAGAATGTAAAGAAGAAATCCCAATTTTTATTGGCGATTAAGTAAGCCAAGACATCAGTCTGTTTTTTTACATCTTCTTCAACCAGGGTAAGATAATCATCTTTTTTTCTGCCTCCGGGAAAAATATCCTTCAGTCTGTATCTTCCGAATTTTTCCACGATTTCATCAAAAAGTTCATTCGGATAAGCAATAGAACGGTGAGCCCCGGGAGCGTCTTCACCTGAGATCATAAAACCATTAATTTCTTGAGGAGGATAAGTAAAAGGAATATTGACAATTCCCGAAGTTAAACCGTTTTCAGTTAAGATACTCCAGACGGCTTTGCTTTTTATATGAGAGCCGTTTACTTCTACAAATTTTCCTTCGTTTCCTCTCTGCCAGAAATCGAATAAACCATGCCGGCCCGAATTCTTCCCGGTTGCTATGCTTCCCCACATTTGCGGAGTAACCATTGGAACAGTTGATTTTAGTTTTCCAAAAGCGCCTTCGTCAATGATTTTTTTAAATGCCGGTAATTCTCCCTGCTTCATCCATGGAATTATTAAATCCAACGTTGCTTCCCCGAGAGCAATTACCAGAATCCTTCTTTTATTAATTGACGTCATTGCCGTTTCCATTTAACATTTTGTTATAAATCCCTATATGTTTTTCAATTGAGTATTCCAGTTCATAATTTTCCTGGACATAGTTTCTGCCCAGTTCTCCTTTATTTTCCCAGGAATTATTTTCCAGAAGTATTTCAAGCCCTTCTTCAAATCTGCCGTTTTTAGCAAAATATCCAAAACGCTCGGTAACATTCTCCGGATTTAATGAACTTAAAAGCGCGCATTTATGAGCTAACGCTTCCAGAAAAGAATTGGGCAGGCCTTCCCTTACTGCAGTATTTACAAGGACCCAACTTTTTTCCAATATTTCAGAAATTTTATTATTCTCGAACTGGTTAATAAATCCCGTGATAATTAAGTTTTTTAATCCCGAATACTTTTTTCTCAGGTACTTTTCGTAATTAGTATCTCTTCCTCTTCCTGAAGCAATAAATTTTACATCCGGAAAAGATTCTGCAAGCCGGAAAAAAAGTTCAGGCCGTTTTCTTCTGTCTAATCTGCCCAAGTAACACACTGTCGGTGTTTCACTTTTTGCCAGCTTCCTTTTGGGAATCTCCACCGGAGTGGGTAAAAAGGGGACTTCACTTTTCAGCCGGTATTTTTTTAAAACTTTTTCATTAAGAAATTTTGCCGCACAAAAAACTCCGTTTGAACTGCGTAATGATTTTTTAACAAGGAAATTATCTTCAAATAAAAAATTTCCCAATACCTGGATTTTACTATAAGAAGGATGCATAAGTTCATTGAACCAGTCTTTAAAAAACTTTGGATCTCTCGAAGTTATTAAATGAATTCTCTGCGGCATTTCACCCATTGCAAGGAATGTAGAAAATGACGGTTCCTGCGAGTGATAAATATCTGCATTACAATCCCTGAATAATTTCTTCGCAAACAGCGGGTTGTAGCTCGGGAAACCGAATACTTTAATGCCGTCTAAGATTTCAAGTTCTTTCTGCCCGGCTCTTCTCGGGACCACGGCAAATACTTCAATCCCTTTTTTAATTAATTCTCTGCCGATTAACCGTGTTGCTCTTCCAAAGCCTCCGTATTTATTCCAAGCAAATATTTCAGTAGAAATTAAGCAAACTCTCATTCGTTAATCTCGATATTTTTAAAATGATTCGGCTGTTTAACGGCTGCCGGTTTTTGAAAACCTGATGAATTGCGGGAAAGCTGTGAATACAATCTTATATGTTTTGTTGAAATGGATTCCCATCCGAAATATTCCTCGACCCTTTGCCTCGCAGCTCTGCCCAGTTCGTAACATAATTGAGGATTTTCTATCAGTCTTTGAAGCGATTCCCTGATTGCTTCCGGATCTTTTGAACCGACAAATAGAGCGCTCTTTCCAACAACCTCCGCGCATCCCGTATCGTTTGTAGTAATTATTGCCAGGCCTGCAATCATTGCTTCCAGAAGAACGATCGGAAAATTTTCTGATTCGGAAGTAAAAACAAAAATTCTTGAACTTTCATAAAGATTCCGCAATTCTCTAGAATTGTTATCGACAAATCCTAAAAAATTTACAGCTAATTTTTTTTCCGATGCAATCTTCTTTAAATTTCCTAAATAGGGACCGTCACCGACGACATTAACATTAAAATCGTGCTTTAACCCTGTAAGAGCCTGCAGAAAATATTGAACCCCTTTCCTTTCAAACATCCTCGAGACTACCAGTATTTTTCTCTGCCTGTAACCGTCGGCAGAAAATTTATTTAGATTAATACCATTGGGAATAATTACAGAGTGCACTTTAGGAGAAATTTTTTTGATTAAATTTTCCAGATTCTTACTTGGAACAACTACCCTCTGTGTGCTTCCGATTATTCTTTTTCCGAGAGGTTTTAAAAGCTTATGAATTATTTTGAATCTTTCAGGATTATATCCGGGAATATCGGAACCATGAGCGGTTATAACATACTCCTTGCCGAAAATCTTTTTAAGTATATACGCGATAATTCCATCAGGATAAATGAAATGAGTATGGTTTATATCATAACTGTTTTCTCTAAAAAGTTTAATTATTTTCGGGAGAGCCAGAAATATGTAAGTAACCATTTCAGGCCAGGTGCAGATGGACTGTTTAAGCCGTATGCATTTTACCCGGAATATCCTGAGATTACCGTATTGTTCAACTAGAGGTAAATTTTTATAACGCATCGTTACAATATCCACCTGGTGGCCTTGTTTGATCAAGTTTTGAGTCAAACCGTACACTACCTTTGCCCCGCCTCCCCCAATGGGCGGATATTCATAACACAAAGTTAAAATCTTAATAAAATTACCTGTTGAAGTTTATTTTAATAAAATGCTGGTTGTTTTTACGATATTTAATATGCAGGAATATGGAGTATCATAATCTTCATATACTTTAACTCAATAAATTTGAGGTAGATCACTTTAGCTTTTTATGCTTTGTTTATTTAAGTTTTTGAGGGAGTCCGGTAAAAATTCTTTTAAAATTTTATTCTTAATTCATTTATGCGCATTAAAACTGATTATCTAAAAGGATGAAGTTATGAATCTAATTAAATCCACTGCAGCTATACTATTCATTATATGCATGGTTATTTTTCTTTCCTGCGGTGAAAGAAACGAAAGTAAAAAGAAGAATAAAAGTATTGGTGTAACTCTGCTTGCACGCCAGCATATATTTTATAGGGACTTGGAGGAAGGGCTGAATGAAGAATCAAAGAAAAATAATTACGAACTTATAATTACCTCAGCAGACTGGGATTTAGGAAAACAAATCGGGCAGATTGAAGATTTCATCTCAAGAAAAGTTGATGCGATAATTGTTTGCCCCGTCGATTCAAAAGGGATTGGACTAGGAATAAAAGAAGCAAACAATGCCGGAATACCTGTATTCACTGCCGATATTGCAGCACAGGAAGGAAAAGTAGTCTCCCATATTGCTTCAAACAATGTTGAAGGAGGAAGAAAGGCTGCTGAATATCTGGCGAAACGATTAAACGGCAAAGGAAAAATTGCAATAATTAATCAGCCGGCAATTACATCTGTTATCGACCGGGTGCAGGGTTTTAAAGATGAACTTGCCAAATATCCCGGGATAAAAATAACCGCCGATGTGAACGGCCAGGGTGTCCGCGACAGGGCACTGCAGGTTACCGCAGATGTTCTCCAGGCAAATCCGCAGCTTGACGGAATTTTTGGAATAAACGATGATTCCGCTTTAGGTGCACTTGATGCAGTGCAGCAATTTAAACGGAAAAATGTTGTAATAGTCGGTTATGATGCAACGCCTCCCGCCGTAGATGCAATATTGGGTGATTCCCCTTTAAAAGCAGATGTAATTCAATATCCCAAAAAGATCGGGGAAAGTACTATTAAGGCAATTAAAGATCATTTTGATGGAAAAACTGTTCCCGCTTCTATTCCTGTGGAAGTAGGAATAGTTGATAAGGAAGATTTGAAGAATAAAACAAACTAAATTTTTTCTCTTTATCTTTCTCTTATTCCCGCCTTTGGCGAGGTTCGCCTTCGGCGACTTTCTCCTTCTCCTAAAAAGGATTAAGATTACGATTAAGAATATTTAATATAACTTACCTGATGATTTTTAAATGAACAGCCTTCTCCGGATGGAAAATATTTCCAAGCATTATCCCGGTGTTCTTGCACTGGACAATGTATCTTTCGATTTGACTGAAGGTGAAGTCCATTGCCTTGTTGGGGAAAACGGTGCAGGCAAATCCACACTGATGAAAATCCTCTCCGGAGCGATTAAAAAAGATGACGGCAGAGTAATTATTAATGATAAAGAAGCGGAAATTAATAATCCGGCCGATTCTCAAATGCTGGGCATCGGGTTAATCTACCAGGATTTTAAGCTGGTCCAGGAACTAACTGCTGCAGATAACATTTTCCTGGGAAATGAAATTTCCAAAGAATTTTTCTTTCTCGACAAGAAAAAGATGAATGAGCAGGCAAAACTTACTCTTGAACAGCTCGGGGAAAAGATAAATACGGACATACCTGTAGACAAGCTAAGTATTGCTCAAAAACAATTTGTGGAAATAGCAAAAGCACTCCGCCGCAATGTTAAAATTCTTGCCATGGATGAGCCTACTGCTCCTTTAACGAACCAGGAAACCGAGAATCTTTTTTCAACTATTAGAAAACTAAAAGAAAAAGGGACAGGAATAATCTATATCTCTCACAGGCTTGAAGAAATATTTCAAATCGGAGACCGTGTAACGGTGTTGAGGGATGGAAAATCTGCAGGCACTTTTAATTTAAATGATGTGGATTCAAAAAAATTAATTCAGCTGATGGTTGGAAGAGAACTGGCTGAAGAATTTCCAAGGCATTCATCTGAAAGAGGAGAAGAGATTCTAAAATTGCAGAATGTCGAAGGAGGAATCTTAAAAAATATTAATCTTGAACTGTATAAAGGCGAAATACTTGGTCTGGCCGGACTTATAGGTTCCGGAAGAAGCGAATTAGTCAGAATTATTTTTGGAGCCGACAAAAAAGAAAACGGAAAATTATTTTTAAACGGTAAAGAATTAATCATCCGCTCCCCCCGGAATGCAATTGATTCCGGAATTGCACTTCTGACTGAAGACCGTAACCGCTACGGACTTTTTATGGAGCTGAACATTCGAAAGAATATTACCATTTCAAATCTTAAGAGTCTTCTTTCCGGAATTTTTATTGATAAGAAAAAAGAGGCTGATGCTTCCTTAAATTTTTTCAATCAGCTTAAAATTAAAGCACCTTCCGTTGAAACGAAAGTTGAAGCATTAAGCGGAGGGAACAGGCAGAAAGTTGTTCTCGCCCGCTGGCTCTTTTCAGATTCGCAGGTATTAATCTTTGATGAGCCAACAGCAGGTATTGATATCGGAGTAAAGTATGAAATTTACAATCTCATAAATAAGCTTGCAGACGAGGGTGCGGGCATAATTGTTATTTCTTCCGACCTTCCGGAGTTGATTGGAATTTCCGACAGAATTGCAGTAATGTGCGATGGAAGAATAACCGGAATTCTTGACAGAACCGAATTCAATCAGGAAAAAATACTGACGCTGGCAACAAAATTTTTAGAAGAAAAATAATTGTTATTAAGAATTAATATTTTGAAAAAACATGACGGAAAAAAATCTCGTTTCAAACCAGTTCGCCCGAAAAACAAAAATATACAACCTTATAAGCGACTTCAGCCTTATTGCAGTTTTTATAGTTGAAGTAATTATTTTCTCCAGGCTGTCTCCTTATTTTTTAACCGCGGATAATCTTTTAAATGTATCGCTTCAGGCATCGATTACCGCAATAATTGCTGCCGGAATGACCTTTGTAATCCTAACTGCCGGGATCGATCTCTCCGTCGGTTCACTTGTGGCTTTATCCGGAGTTATCGCAACAAGTCTTCTGAAAATTGATGCATCCGCAGGTATTGTTTTTATAATTGCACTACTCGGGGGATTAATATTCGGAGCTGCATCCGGGACCGCGGCAGGCATATTTATAACCAAATTCAAAATTACTCCGTTTATTGTTACACTTGCTTTAATGACTATCTGGCGCGGCGCCGCTTTCGTCTACACTGAAGGTAGGCCTGTTTGGGGCTTGCCTGAAGCATTCAGCGCTTTGGGCGGAGACAGGATTTTAGGGATTCCAATTCCTACAGTTATAATGTTTTTTGTTTTTATTTCCGCGCACATAGTTTTAACAAAGACTAAATTCGGGAGGTATGTTTATGCGGTCGGGGGAAATCTCGAAGCTGCGCGTTTGGCAGGAATAAAGACGAATCAAATAATAATTTCAGTTTATATTATTTCCGGAGTTCTTTCTGCAATAAGCGGAATACTCCTGGCCTCAAGAATGAATTCCGGACAGCCCAATGCCGGATTAATGTATGAGCTTGATGTAATTGCCGCAGTGGTTGTAGGCGGTACAAGTTTATTTGGCGGAAGAGGTACAATTATCGGCACATTCATCGGATCTATGCTGATTGCGGTTCTGCGGAATGGATTAAATTTAATAAATGTCGGTTCGTATGTTCAGCAGGTGATAGTAGGTGTGGTAATTTTACTGGCGGTTTTATTAGATCAATTGAGGAAATAATAAAATGCTGATTTTAAAACTAAAGCTGAGTTTTTAAAGATTACTTTTCTGCTTCCGGCTTTCCATAAATTTCATACACGCAGTATAAATACCATCCTGCCGCCCACATAAACTGCGGTTTATCAATTTTTCCGTATTCTTTAGAATTATTAAAGTTACTGTTTCTGTACTCATACATGGCAGGCTGACCGTTCGGACTATCTATTATTCCGTCAATTGTCATCCACTTTTTTAAATATTTTACTGCTTTTTCTTTTTCTCCAGTTTTTAATAACGATAAGATGAACCAGGCATTAGCATGCGGCCATATTCCGCCGTTTATATATTTAAATTTATCTCCCGCTTCATTCCCGGCAAAGTTCCAGAATTTAATCAGTTCATGAAAATCCATCGGGTAAACGGTATAGATTCCAATTTTTTCATCGAATAAAAATTTTTCTGCAGCAGTCATTTGTTGTCTTGCTTTCAGGCTGTCGAGTAGATCAAAATAAACTGCAAGCAATGACCCCATGTAGTAATGAGAATCTTCCGAACCATCTCCGAAATAATTCATTAAAAACTTTTTTTCGCTGCTCCATAGTTTTTCGTTCAGGTTTTTCTTCATTCTATCCGCAAGGGATTTATATTTTTTCAGAGCAGATTTATTCTCGTTCAAAGTTTCACTGATATATAAATAATCGTTAAGAGCTTTTACTGCCAAAATTGTCATATAAGACCGTGGACCGTAATTCTTTCCTATATCCCACCAATCAGGCCTGTAAGCCCACATAAGTCCGTCCTTTTCATTTTGCAAGGTTTGCTCAATACTTTTTTCTATGAAAGGATATAACTTTTCTAAAAATACAGTATCAGTTGAATGTCTTAAATAGCTTGCAGAAAGAATAACAAACCAGAAATGATTCCAATTATCTGGAGTAGCATATTCAGTCCTGTAGGATGAGTCTTTCCAGTAATACGCGTGCGGAATTATTTTATTACTGTCTGCATGACCAATAATAAATGAAAGATCTTTTTTTACTCTATTAAGATCCAAATTGACAACGGCTAAATCCGTAAGAAGAACATCATGCGTAAAATAAAAATTATATTCTGCCGGACACGGCATCGGCTGAACCGTTCCGTCGATATAATGCTGATTAACTGCAAGTACAGCTTTCGCCCAGGCAATTGATTTATCAATGATTGAATCCCCTGTGGTGAAATTGTTTTTATTTATTTCCCTCAAAACATATACTTCCTGATCAATAATTTCTTGCTGATAGTTTTCAGTAAGATATTTTACCAGACTTTTATTTTCCTCTTTTCTGCAGGAACCGATTATTTTGATAACTTTCAGCTCTTCGTTAGGTCCTAAAGTTTTTTTATAAATAAATCCTGCCGCAGGAATATTTTTCTCGGTTTCAGGAATTACTTCGTTGTCTAAACTGAAATCAAAATCACCATTAATACTTTTCAATTTGCTTTTTCCGCTGTAGCTTAACGGTTCTTTGCCGGCATTTGAAACAAAAACTGAAGCGTGCCGTGTTTCCGGATCATCAAAGTTTGTAAATAAAGTTTTTGATGCCGTATCATATTCAGTCCAGGCTTCGTTTTTTAATTTGTATGAGTGAGATGTTTTTAGAGAAGTTTCCAAGCTTGTAAATAAAAGATATTCTTTTGAATTTTTTGAAAGATTTCTAATCTCAATTGTTAAAACCATTGCAGGCTTACTTCTGCAGTACTCGTAAGAGAGATTTATATGCTTTGCGGAGTCTATTTTGGTGAAATTAACTGAATATGGTGTAAGTTTAAATTGAAACGGTTCCCTTCCAAGCCATTCAATATTATTTCCTTCCTTTAATCCAACCGACATTATGAATGTCGAATCTCTTTTCCAGTAATCGGTGCTCAGATCAATACTGTTTGCAGCGGGATAGTAAAAACTGATTCTTTGCGGTAACGGAAAACTGTGATGGAATTCTGTTCCAAGATAATGGCTGCCGACTTCAATTTGGGCATCCCCTTCGAAAGAAATTTCGATATCTTTTCTTTCAATTTGCCCCTGGTTAAAAACCGGATCACTAAAATAGAAAAGAAGAATTAAAATTAGTTTAAGTTTCAACATTATTTTTTCAGTTAAATTAATATTGAGGAAGTACTATTTCTCTCCGTAACTCCGCTAGGAGTCACATGTTTGCAGAAAAACGAAATCTGAAGAAAGAACTCCGTAGGAGTTCCATGTAAATTCTTACGTTTCAAAATATTTGAAAAAATTTGATTCTTTTTAATTGAATTAAAGGAACCCAATGTTTTTTATTTTTTATTCTCTACATAACAATCGGAATTAAAAAACTCTTTTGAATTTTTAAAATCTGGAAATTATTTAAAAGGTCAGACTACAAACTGTGATAAAACCATCTGCTATTAAACCCTGCTTTTTACTGATATTAATTCCGTTAAAAGATCATTTAAATTTACTTTGGCAAAACTGCTTGCATAATCGGACATTGCATATGGTATTATCAGCTCCCCTCCGTGTATAGTACCGCCGCAGCTGTATACAACATTGGGAACATAGCCTTCCCTTTCATTTTCATTTGCAGTCAACAGCGGTTCTTCCAGCCGTCCGATGACTTTTGAGGGATCATCTTTATCCAATAAAAATGCTCCGATAGAATATTCCCGCATCGCCCCAACGCCATGGCTTAATACTAGCCAGCCAGCATCTGTCTCTATTGGTGAACCGCAGTTGCCGATCTGAATAAATTCCCATGAATATGTAGGCTTTAAAATTAACTGCTTTGTATACCAGAAATGCAAATGATCAGAATACATTAAAAATATGTTTTCATTGTCCTGGCGTGAAATCATTGCATAATGCCCATTAATTTTCCTGGGAAAAAGCGCCATCCCTTTATTCTTCACTTCAGGCCCATTTAAGGTGCTTATTTTAAAATGAAGGAAATTTTTAGTTTCAAGAATTTGGGGAAAAACAATCTTGCCGTCGTATGCAGTATAAGTAGCGTAGTAAATTCTCTCACCGTTTTCATCGGTAAACTCAACGAAACGGGCATCCTCAATTCCATTAATTTCTGAAGGTGAATGAGGAAAAATTATTCTTTCTGAAAGTCTTTGATCACTATTATACTGAATTTCGTAGTTTGAAAGTGCAAGCGATAAAATTGCTTTTGCAGCTAAATCAATATCTCCCCCTTTATTTCTATAAGGACGCATTAAAACTTTTATACATTCCTCAAGATCGTTAATTGTAAAAAAGTCTTCCAGATTGCTTAAAACTTTTTTTGCAAAGTCATTCAGTAAATCTAGTTCAACAAGCTTTCGTTCAAAAAGTACTTTTTCATAGACCGGATTTGTTATGAACTCTGATACAGTGACGTAACGGGTAGGGGTTTGAATAGTTATTTTGTTTTCCCTGTCAATTATGCCTGTTCTGAAAGTGATTGAGGAAATATGCCCTTCACCGGTGGCCCGCAAGCTTAAAATAAAACGCCTGCTTCCTTCCGGGAGGTTCGATTGATCCGGATGCCATACTATTGAAGGATTAAAGAGTGCAGCAGATTCCAAAGAATATTCCTGTGTAAAATAAGCTCCGATTAATAATTTCCTGTCATCACTTAGAACCATATCCGTTAATAAGTATTTCTTCATCTGTTCAAACCTGTTATTAAAAAAATTTCGCAGCCTTTGGTGCCGTTCTTCGTATTCTGTCATGACCTGCCTAAGCTCTTTTTTAACATCCTTTTCAGAAAGAGTCATAATTCTTCCGATAATTTTAATGATTCTTTCTTCAGAAAGGATTTTGAAGGGTCTGTAAAGAACCCTTTTATAATCAGGTTTAATAACTATTCTTGTTCTAATTGCTTTCATTTATTTCAATAATTTGTTTTTCAATACTTTCCTGATACTTTAAATCTTTCAGCCTTTCGAACGACCTGAAAGAATTTTCCATTATATGCATTTCAGCCAGGGATAATAGAAAAGCAAGCGTCGATTCACCGCCTTGATTTTGATTGAGCCTGTCAACATGAAGAGCATCATGGCAGCCGCAGGTTTGAGTGTTGTAAAGTGGAATGCCGAGATCGTTTCTGCCTAAGAACCATTCAAAAATCATTTTTGCCGATTCAAGCCAGTGCTTATCGTCAGTTGCTCTTGAAGCCTCAAGGCAGGCCGACAGCATTGAGTAAGCTTCAATCGGCTGCTGATCAAATTTTGCACGGGTTCCTGTTTTCATATAGAATCCGTTAGATCCAATAGGTCTGAAATATCCTCCCTCCGAAGTTTGAACTTTCAGAAGCCATCTTAAAGATTTCAAGCCTATATCCATGGCTTTGCTGTTCCCGGTCCATTGCCCGCTGACAATTAAAGCCCTTGGAATCACTCCGTTATCATATGATAAAATGTCTTCGCACCACATCCACTCTTCTTTAGCAACGCAATCATAAAGATGAATAAGACGGGAGGTAAGTTCATCTCTCATTTGACTTGCAATTGTATCTCCGCTCATTCTTTTAAAATATTCATTTATGCCAAGTAAAGAAAAAGCCCATGCACGCGGTGAAGATAATCCGGCTGCAGCGGGGATAATCTGGTTAAATAATTGAGTTCCCCACATATGAAAATTAGGATTCTTGGATCTGCCGGCGCAGGTTCCAAGAGACCAAATTGAGCGTCCCTGACAATCAGCAGAACCAACACTTTCAACCCATTTTCTGTCATAGCTCATAAAATTTCTGAACAGCTTCTTCTCACGGTTAAAGGCATAATTAACAAAAGCAGAATAACGGCCGGAAAGTTCCTGAATTTTCGCTATATCTGAATATACTTCCTCTAAAAGCACTATAAGTATAAGAGCACGGGCATTATCATCGGTGCAGTACCCTTCATTATAATTTGGAATGGAGCCTATTGCATGATGAAGCAGGCCGGCTGAATCAGTCATCCGGATCAGATGGTCCAATTTTATTTCAGGAAGTTCTGCTCTTTTTTCCTCAAGAGTTTTAACAGCAAATATCCGTGGATATTTTTCAATTTTAGGAAGTCTTGCCTTTTGAAAAGATTCCATATAACGGTGTGCTATTTCGCTCCATACCATGCTGCGCCCAAGCAAATATGCTTTCTTTCTCATTGAATGGCGGTTGTTTTCATCTTTGAACAGATTTATTAATTCACTTGCTATTGCACCTGAATCTCCAAAAGGGACCAACACTCCTCTTCCATCATTAAGAAGCTCTTCCGCATGCCAATATGGTGTTGATATGACTGCCTTGCCGTTTCCGAATGCATATGCTAATGTTCCCGATGTTATTTGTGACTTGTTCATGTAAGGTGTAATATAAATATCTGCTGAGCCGATAAAAGCTTTCAGCTCTTCAATATCTACAAAGCGGTTATAAAAAATAACATTCTTTTTTATTCCAAGATCAGCAGCCACGCGTTCAAGGCTCATCCTGTATGTTTCGCCCTGTTCTTTAATAAGGTTAGGATGAGTAGCGCCGAGTATAATATAAACTACATTGGGAAATTCTTTAAGTACATCGGGTAATGCTTTTAAAACATTTTCAATACCTTTTTGCGGGGAGAGAAGTCCAAAAGTTAAAAGCACCTGTTTTCCCTCAACACCAAATTGATCCTTATAAAAATTAGGATCTACAAAAGGCATATCAGGAATTCCGTGAGGAATTATATCAATTTTTTCTAAAGGGGCTTTATAAATTTCAATAAGAAATTCTTTCCCTTTTTCGGTCATAGAAATAAGCCGCCCGGAAAGCTTTATTATTTCCTTCATTACCCGGAATTGTTCCGGATTCGGCTTTTCTAATATTGTATGAAGCGTAGTAACAATGGGGATGTGAAGATCCCTTAAGAGTGCCAGTATATGACTGCCAGATTGTCCCCCATAAATTCCGAATTCATGCTGAAGCGATACAATTTCAGTATTATTAAAATTCAGGAAATCCGCGGCCCGCTGATACGATACAAGTTTTTGTTCTTCAATTTCAAATCTTACTTCCTTAGGATAATCATAGCCTTCCTTAATATCATTTACCGAAACAATAAAGCAATCGCTCTTAGGAAATTGCGAAGATATAATTGCATAAATATCTGATGTAAAAGTAGCTATCCCGCATTTACGCGGAAGGTAATCTCCTAAAAAAGCTATTTTTTGAGGTATCTCTTTCATAATCATCTTATTCCTTTCCGTTTTATTCAGTCCCTAAATATAGGTATGATGATTATTTATTTCAGTGATATTATAAAGGCTATCTTATCAAAACAAGTTTTTTCCTAATTGAAAAATCCCTTGCTTTTAGTTCGTAAAAGTAGATGCCGGACGAAACTTGCCTGCCGTATTCATTTAATGAATTCCATCTTAACGAATGATATCCTGGATTATATTCTTTTTTCAACAAGCACCTGATTTTCCTGCCGAGAATATCGTAAATATTAATAGAGACATTCATAGCTTTATTTAAATAGAATCTTATTACCGATTCGCTGTTGAAAGGATTCGGATAATTTTGATATAAAATATTTTCTGAAGGAAGCTTCGGGATATCTTTACTTTTCAAATCAGTGCCTACGTCATATAATTCCTGAATCTGATCATACGGCAGTGCATAATTGTAAATTCGAATATCATCAAGGATTCCCTTGAAATTATAATTATTGTTCCCCGGAAGATTCTGTCCGAAGATTAAATCAATATCGGTTGTAAGGATATTTCCGCTGAAGTTTGAGAATGCATCGAGCTCCCCGTTTAAGTAAACTTCAATATCGCTTCCATCATAAACTGCTGTGACATTATATAAAGAATCCAAGGAGAGTTCAGTTTCCGAATCAAGATCTTTTGTCTCCGATGAAGTTTTTATTGTCCAGCGGATTTTTTTATCAGTTATAGAAATTTTCCACCTGTTCTCCCAGTTGCCGTGAGAAATCGGGTAAGCTTCCCTGTCAGTAAAAAAATTTCCGACTTTCATCCAAAAATTAAGAGTAATTGAATTTTGAAAATTTATAGCAGAACTGTTTTGTATCTGGATATAATCATTAACCCCGTCAAAAGAGTATGCACTGTTCGTGTTTCCGAACCTGTCACTCGTCAATGCAGCCTGGTATACAAAACCATTGTTGTTATTTCCGCTTTCATCATTTGCATTTCCGTTAAAAGGATAAAAAGCAGTTAATTCCCCGGTCTGCACAATTGAAAAATCGCGGACTTCAACTTCAATGCTGTCTTCGGCAATTCCTCCTTTTCCATCCTCCACAGTGCATGCAATAAAATAATTTCCTGCTGTTTGAGGAGCCTGCCAGCTTATTGATGAACCGCTTCCGGTTATATTCCCAAAAGATGATGACCAGGAAAAATTTAATTCGTCATTATCACTATCGGAAGCAAAGCACGAGAAATTCGATGAACTGCCTAAGTTAATTTTCCTTGGCGATGCTTTTATCTTATTTATTACAGGATTTTCATTAAAGAATTCAACTACTTCAATAATTAAGTCTGCAGTATCTTTTCCACCTTTATTATCATCAATAATGCATTTAATTAGAATACTCCCGGGAAAGTCCGGTGAGGTATAAATTGCTTCAGAGCTATCTCCCGTAATAGTTCCTTCTAGCGCACTCCATGTAAAAGTCAAAGTATCTGAATCTTTATCAAAAGCAGTACAATAGATTTGAGATGAAGAATTTAATAGAATCCGGTTAGGTTTTGCTCCCAGACTTTTTATTCGCGGAGGATAGTTTAATACCGGCTGGCCGGAATTGAAATCAATTTCTACTCCGTTAATAAGAGCTTTATTTAGGTTATAAACAATTGTACCGCCGGCAGGAATGAGTACTGCGATTAGGGCATTATCAGCTGGTAATGATATTGCAGTTTCTCCGGAAGAATTAGTTTTTATAATAGAATTAGAGACTGCATCATAAACATCAACTAAGTTGGTACCTAAGTCTATAATTACATCTTCCGATGAATCATAAGGATTATAAAAAAGATAAGTTGGATAGGCTTCTTTACGATAGTAATCTGTCTTTAGAAGATCGAGCTTTAAAATTCCTTCGACATTTGTTGTATCAATTATACCGCCGAAAATTCCAACATGAGATGAGCCGTACAAAGCAAGGTTGGTTAAACCCCACCCGCCGCTGATTGCATCTCCGGTAGCATAAGGCGAAACACTATTTTCTGTTTCTCTCAGAGCTTCATGAGCTATATAGGAATTAGGATCATATTGATGTGACCATTGTTCGCTGTCCTGATTATTGTCAGGTAAATATTTTGTATAAAATAATCTTGTTGCATTCACTGCATTCAGCATCCATTTGCCTATTGCTCTGGCAAACCTGTCATCATATCTTACAAGCGGAACAAGGGCTCCTCCCAGCTCAAATGTGTTCATAATAAAAGCATAATCATTGCTGATCGATTCCCCGATTAAGCCGTGAACATCATATCCGCCCCAATTTCCTAAAATAGAACCCCACTGCCTTAAAGGACCGATATCGAAACACCAATTAATTAATTTCTCGACATTATAATTTGTATTTAAGTCTGCGTTCATTCTGGCCGCAGTGTATACTCCAAAACCGAGCTGGAGTTCGTAGGACGGATTTGAATTCCAATTGTTTAAGAATTCCATTCCCCATTCGGCACCTATCCGATACTTCTCTTCACCTGTTTGGATAAAAGCATTATATAAAATCCATGCAATTGCGCCGGCTGCTTCCGGTTCGGGAACATCGTCGGTCCGCGGTTCCATTGTTTTTAAATTCCATGCACGGTAGTTCATATATGGAATCTGCCAGGGAGTTGTATTACCGCCCATTGAATCGACTGCTTCAAGCCATCTGTCGGCAACTTTTCTAAACTGATAATCAAAATCGCCAACGGCCGGATAAAGATCATAAAGCTGATAGAAAAAAACATTCGGCATTGTTTCATACCACCAATCATCGCCTGTTGATGAAGACGGGTGATTCAGGTAAACAAGCTCTCCGTTAGTTTTGTTGAACCATTCTTCGCACATTAAAACAAAATTCATCCCGTTCCGGTTTGATTTATCTATACCTACTAAACTTGCGCCGATTACAGCAGGAAGAACATTTATTGCTTCAGCCGAAGAAGGTGAGGTAGTCCCGACAACAGTATGCAGGCCGAAACTATTGTGCTCAGGGTAATTAATTGGATTTGTGTTCATCCCAATTAATGGCAGATGTTCTCCTGTTAAATTAAAATTAAAGACAAGAGAATCATAACCCAATGCAGTTTTTTTCCAGTCTCTCATTTCATAAGGATGAGGAATATTGGGCATCTGTTCAATTCTGCTGATATTAATTTGCTGCGAGTGGTTTACGGTTTGAATCAGAAATATTATTATAAGAAAAGCAGTTCTGAAAACCTTCATTTTTTTACCATGCATAATACTGCGGCGCAGTACCGGCCGCAGGAAAAATTTCATCAAGTTTTTTCAGCATGTTTTCATCAAGGACTATTTCTACCGCACGGACAGATTTATTCAACTGTGCTGATGTTCTCGGCCCGATGATGGGCGCTGTAACAGCAGTCTGGTTCATCAGCCATGCTAATGCAATATTTGCAGGCTCTTCGTTTATATTGTTACAAAATTTTTCCCATTCTTCTATTTGTGCCCGGTTCTGTTTAAGCTTATTCTTAACTTCATCGCTGTTCCTTCTTTCTTTGCCCACACCTTTAAGTACTCCGCCGAGAAGGCCGCCTTCCAAAGGGCTCCATGGAATAATTCCGACACCATAATACATGCAGGCATGAATTACTTCTCTTTCTATAAAACGGTTGAACAAATTATATTTGCTCTGTTCGCTTATTAAACCAAGTAAATTTCTTTTTGCTGCCGATTCACATGCGGCAGCTATATCCCATCCGGCAAAATTACTGCTGCCTACATAAATTATTTTTCCTGCAGTTATCAGCTGTTCCATTGCCTGCCAGATTTCATCCCACGGGGTATTACGGTCAATATGATGCATCTGGTAAAGATCGATATGATCAGTTTTCATACGGGCAAGACTGTCTTCACAGGCTTTTTTTATATGATAAGCGGAAAGACGTTTATCATTTATCCCCGGACCCATCTCTCCGTAAACTTTCGTTGCAAGAACAATTTTATCGCGCCTGTTTTTCGACTGCAAAAACCATTTACCCAAAATTTTTTCTGTTATACCTTCCCCCTTTTTTCCGCCGTAAGCATTTGCGGTATCAAAAAAATTGATTCCACGCTCTAATGATTTGTCCATTATTCTAAACGCTTCTTTTTCAGGAGTGATTCTGCCGAAATTCATTGTGCCTAAGCAGAGTCTGCTCACCTGCAGTCCGCTTTTCCCCAAATATGTATATTCCATAATTTTTCCGGTTTCCGTATTGAAGTTGTAGTTGGTTAATAACAGAAATATTCTGGGATCACTTTTCAGATTCCAGAATTTCGATTTAATATTATGGGTTTTCTAAATAATTGTCCAAGCTGTAAACTTTAATTTCTCCCGGATCAATTTCTTTATTTCCACTAATTTGAACAATTTTTTCTTCACCTGGTAAAAGAATAAAACCCCTGTCGGAGAATTCTAAATCCGGATGATACAAATCTAAAAAATAGACCGGTTTATCCGTTGAAAGTCTGATAAAGCTATTTTTAATTTGAATTTGTACATCAGCCGGTGAAAGAGATTTATATTTCCATTCTTCCTCGGTATAAAAATTTCTAAAAACATGCTTTTCATTTTCATCCAATAGTGTTGCTATTATTATCCAGTTTTTATCTGCAGGTAAATTTATTTGTTTTATTCCGGTAACAATCTTTTTTGAGTTTGCAGGTATAAGATCAGTGATGGATTCTTCATGAATTAAAGAACCGGAGTTTTTGTAAACTTCTATTTTTATTTTAGATTTAAAATCAAACAGGCTTTGGTTCAATAACTGAACATCCAATCTTTCCGAATCGTTGAATATTTTAATTATCTGCCGGTTAAAAATATTTTTTACAAAGTAGTATGAAATTTTCGGAATTAATTCGGAATCTACCAAGGACCAGCTTGCAACAGGCCAGCAGTCATTTAACTGCCAGATAATGCTTCCGTTTGTTACAGGGTAATTGAATCTCCAATGTTCCAGGCACGTCTTTAATGCCAGAGCTTGATTCAATTGAGCGAGATAAATGTAATCATCCCATTCAGTTTTTACGGGAAGGTGAGCGGACAAAAACCGGAATATTCTTTCCGGCCCTTCAAACTGCTTATTATGGAATTCAAAAATTTTGTTCTGTGAATATCTTTTCTCTTTGGATAAAAATTTTTCCAGAGTTTTTTTATTAGCCGGACCTTGAAATCCGAATTCGGTTACAAACAAGCTTTGATCATTTTTAACTTCCGAATAATCTATCCAGCGGCTCCAGATTTTCCATTCATGCCTGTTGCCGCTTGTATACGAATTAGGATCTTCATCGAAGCTGAATGGAGTTGAAGGCCAGTACGGCCTGTCCCCGTCTTCTTCTTCTAGAATTTTCGGAATTATGTTATGATAAATTTTATAGCCGGGCATTTTTTTGTAAGATGAATTCGTATTCTGGTACCAAATCCACTCATTTTCATTGTTGCCGCACCACAAAACAATTGAAGGATGATGCTGAAGCCTCTGTACATTCTGCCTTACTTCTTCCTTAACATTTTCTAAAAATTCTTTCTGCTCGGGATAAGCAGCACATGCGAACATAAAATCCTGCCACACCATTAAACCAAGTTCATCGCATAGCTGATAGAACATATCGTTTTCATATATCCCGCCGCCCCAGACTCTTACTATATTCATATTTGCACTTTCAGCCAGCTGGAGCAGAGCTCTATATTTTTCATTACTTATGCGCGGAAGAAATGAATCAGCCGGTATCCAATTAACTCCTTTTGCAAAAACAAGCTTATCATTTATTTTTAATTTAAAAGTAGAAGCCTCTTTTTCAATTAATTCTAGTCTGACAGTTTTAATTCCTACTTTTTTTGTTTGATTATCTATAACATTATTTTCCCCGTCCAGCAGGAAAACTTCAAGATTATAAAGATTCTGTTCTCCTTCTCCGTTTGGCCACCAAAGCTTAGGATTATTTACTTCCATCCTAATCTCTTCTTCCTTCTTCCCGGAAAGAATAATTTCATTTTCAAGCTTCTGATCCTCGAAGGTGAGAGACGATTTAATTTTCATTTTCTTGGAAAATCTGCCGCCGATATTTACTCGAATCATAACATTAGCTTTGCGGGGAGTTAATTCTTTAACCGAAAAAGAAAAATGTTTAATAAAAGAGATATTTCTCTGAAGAAGGTAAACCGGTTTCCAGATACCCATTGTTGGAAATGATGGCCCCCAATCCCAGCCGAAAGAATACTGCGCCTTTCTTATATAAACTCTTTCCGAATTTAAAGCAACCGGAAGTTTCCCGTACTTTGCTTCTTCCTCCCTTGCATACTTCAAAGGAGAATAAAACCGTACTTCAACCTGATTATCACTGTCTTTTAACAATGAAGTAACTTCAAATTCATATTTCAAAAACATGTTATCGGATCTTCCCAGAAGAGAATTATTCAAATAAATATCTGCAATTGTATCGATCCCTCCAAAAAGAAGAAATACAGGAAGTTCTTTCTCAAAATTTTCCGGGCGGTTGAAATTTATCTTATAAATCCAATCCGATTCGCTAATCCAGTTTTGTTTTAATTCATTATCATCGTGGAAGGGTTCATCAATTAATTTATTATTCAGCAAGTCTGTATGAACTGTACCAGGAATTTCTGCAGGAAGCCAATCCTTTAACTTTAATAAAGCAGGATTTTCATCACCTATATTAAATTTCCAATTCGAAGTTAAATCAAAACGCTGCATTTAATTTTCTAACTTTACATTATTAAATTCAAATCTTTCAAGAAGCTCGCTTAGATAAAGATTTTTATCAAATTCAATCATAGTTAGCAAAGCTTCAATGGTTGATTCCGCGCCTGAATTTTTATTTATATTTTTCGGACTTAAAATTCCGTCGAAGCATTTACCGGTTTCAGGAAAATACATCTGTTCTTCCGCTCTATTATTGCCGAAAAACCAGGAAGCAATCTCGGCCGCTTTTAAGGCATAAGAGGAATCATCAGTAATCTGATAAGCTTCAAGGGATGCATAAACCATAGGTCTTATCATATAAGAGATTTGCGGAAATTCCTTTGTGTCTGCAGCTATTAATTCATTATCCTGTTTTTGAATTTGAAATTCATTTAAGAAATTTTTCTCCATTAAGTAAGTATAAAAATAATTTATCTCCTTCAATGCAGCACTTTTTATTGATTCATCTTTATTTATCTCATAAAATTTTAATAATGCATAAGACTGTAAATTCCCCCAGGCGTGCCATAAATTTTCCCAGCTCAAAAAAGCACCGTTAGGAAAACTATTTGAATTCCCTTCCTGCATCAGGATAATTCCTTCTGCTAGTTTTTTGCAGTAATTAAAAATTTCTTCATCATTTATCTCTTTGCAGGAGGCTGATAATCCAAGAAGCAGTATTGCGGCTTGATCTGATGCAGTTTCATAAGGCAGCCACGCAGGCCTTTTGAATCCGGCAATTTCTTTAAAATTGTAGGTTTGCGGAATATTTTTTTTAACTGCATTTATAAAGTTTTTAACACTTTTTAAAATTTTGTCAGCGGCTTCTTTGTCAGAATTTTTATAAAAACTATAGCCTTCCATTAAAGCCCAAAGTGCTCTCCAGCTCCACCAGTTTGGTTCAGCAATACTTGTTCTGAAATCTTTATTTATTGAATAATCTTCCCAAATAAAATTATAGAAGAATCCGTTTTCTGCCTGCATATACAAAAGAAAATTAATCAGCTTCCGGGATTTGTTCAGGCTTTCCATATTTTTTGTCAGTAAAAAATGTTTCAAGTAAAAAACCGAAGCCCTTGCGGCATCATCAACGCATGCAATTCCTTCATCCTCGTCGGCAATCCACTTATATTCAGGATAATTACTGTAGATATGAATTATACCCATTTCCCTTCCGCCGACTTTTATTTCTTCATAAAGAAAATCCAGATGAGATGTATTAACTAAGGAACTGCAATTTATAGACTGCGAATAAAAGAATGCAGCAAACAAGAAGAAGAGGATATTTTTCAGCTTAAAAATTATTTGCAGCATGATATCAGATACTCCAAAGTTGCAGTGGCCAGGCAAATATTTGTATCGGCGCCCGAGTAATAAATTTTTACTTCTGAATCATCGGCTATCCATCCGTTTGTAAAAACAACATTCCCGACATCGCCGACGCGTTCGTAAATATTTTCCGGGAATAAAATCGGTTCCGGGCTTTTACCCAGAATAATCCAGGGCTTTTCAAGATCAAGAAGCATTACGCCTATCTTGTAAATATAACTGTTACCAAAACCCCGGACCCCGTGATAAAGCATTAGCCATCCTTCATTTGTTTTAATTGGAGGTGTCGAACCGCCGATCTTATCGGCTTCCCAGGAACCCCATGCAGGCTGGCTTAAAAGTTCGTATCCCCCCCAATGAATTAAATCATTGCTCCTGCTTATCCAGATGTCTTTTCTCAATTCCGCCGAGGGTCGGTCAACCTTCCAGTAATACCCGTTTATTTTTTCAGGGAATATTGCACAGTCTTTGTTGGATGGTTCCGAAATCGGACCTAATATTTTGAAATTGTAAAAATCTTTTGTTTCGGCAAGAACAACTAAAGGCATGTAGCGTGAATAACCGGTATAAGTTAGGTAATATTTATCTTCGATCATAACAATGCGGGCATCTTCTATACCCCATTCGACATATTTAAAAAAATCTCTATGGTCTTCAGGTGTTAAGCTTGTTTTTTTATCCAATACAAACTGGCATCCGTTTTCACTCCATGCATTTACAAAAGATGATCTTCCGTTAGGCATTTCCGCTCTGCAGACAAGAAGAAATTTATCATTAAATTTTACTGCGCCAGGATTAAAAATGCTGTTCACTTTAAACGGTACATCTTTTTTCGTTAAAATCGGATTTTTATCGTAACGTGTTAATTCCATTTTGTTCTCCATATTATTTTATCTGCCGGAAATAAATTATTCTTTAAGACCTGTCGAAGCCATGCTTTGAATGAAATATTTTTGAAAAAATAAATAGGCAATTACGATCGGCAGAGCAAGCAAAGTTGCGGATGCAAGCTTTACTCCTAACTGAGATTCCGCCCTCCCTCCAACCGCAAAAAGAGTAATAAGCTGGGGCATAGTCATTAATTTCTCCTCCCTGATAACTATTAAAGGCCATAGCACTTCATTCCACGATGCCATAAATGTAATTATCCCCACAGTTACCAGTGCCGGTATGGAATTCGGCCAAAGAATTTTAAAAACAATAGTAAATTCTCCGCAGCCGTCAATTCGTGCAGCATCAATTAAATCCTGAGGTATGCTTTTAAAATACTGCCTGAACATGATGATGCTTAGTGAATTCATCAAATAGGGAACAATTAACGCCCAGTATGTATCAACCCAGTTCAGCTCAACCATTATGATATACTGGGGAATTAATGTTATTTGAAAAGGCAAAGTCATTGTAAAAATTATCAGGAAAAAGATGATGTCTCTTCCTTTAAACTGCATTCTGGAAAGGGCATAACCTACCATCGAACCGAAAACCAGAACACCGAAAGTAATTGAAGATGCAACAAGAAGGCTGTTTAAAAATGATCTTCCTACAGGAATTTTGCTGAGCAGCTGGGAATAGCTGTTTAGTGAAATTGCCGAGGGAAGCAAAGTTAAATTGGCTATTTCGTTTTCAGGAGCAAGTGAAGCGGCAGTCATCCAGTAGAAAGGATAAAGAAAAATTATTCCCCCGGTTATTAAAAGAAGATAGAGAAATATTCTTCTGATGATTTTCATTTCTCTTTCTCAATAAATTTTCTTTGGATTACAACTACAGATAAGATCAGCACTGCAAAGAAAAATCCTAAAGTTGCCGCATATCCCATATGGTAATAGAAGAATCCCTGCTTGTAAATGTAAAGCACTGCAGATAAAGTACTGCTTAACGGCCCTCCCCCGGTCATTATATATGGTTCAATAAAAAGTGAAAAGCCGCCGATAGTTGAAAGAATTACAACCATAAAAATTGTAGGATTAATTGAAGGAAGCGTAATTCTGAAAAATTTTTGAAAATAGTTTGCCCCGTCAATATCTGCAGCTTCATAATATTGAGGCGGAACTGTCTGAAGCCCAACCAGAAAAAGTATAATATATAATCCTACATTTTTCCAGGTAGCCATAATCGCGATGGAAGGCATTGCGATATTCGGATCAACCAGCCAGCCGACTTTGCCGAGGCCGAGGCTGACTAAAAATCTGTTTATCAGACCTGAATCGAATCCATACAATTGCTGCCAAAGCATAGTAACAACCACACCGGAAACGATGACAGGCAGAAAATACGCTGTCCTGAAAAATCCTTTGAATTTTATTTTCCTATTCAGTGCTTCGGCAATAAGCAAAGCAATTATTATTTGCAGCGGAATGTGGATAAGAAGAAAAATTAATGTATTTAAAATTGACTTAAAGAAGAATTGATCATTAAACAATCTTGCAAAATTTCCCAAACCGATATATTCCATCGGCGAAATTATATTCCATTTATGAAAAATAAGAATAACGGAAAATGTAACAGGGAACGCAACGAATACCATAAAATGAATTATGTAGGGAGAAACCATTATATACGGTATTAATTTTTTATTCTTCATTATTCCGGAAATTATGAGCTTTTCTTTTGTTTTTAACTTTATGAGTCACTGCAGATATAATAAATTCACAGCTTTCTCCGCATCGCTTAATGCTTCCTCGGGAGATTTCTCGCCGTATATGACACTCGCTTCATATTCCTGTGAAATCAGATCGAATACTTCTTTCAAATACAGTGCTTGGTCAGTGCCCTTAACATATTCGGCTTGTTCTGCAAAAAGAATCATCTTAGGATTAGATTTAAAATATTCGGAAAAGAAAAAATCGCCGGCTAAATTTTTTCTCCTAGGCAGCTGGTTTGTAATTCTTAAAAACTTTAAATCGTTTTCTCTGCTTACCATGAATTTGACAAACCGCCAGGCTAAATCAGGATTCGGACAAGTTTTAAATATCACTATATTTTTTGGATCGCAGTATGTATAAACGGGTCCATTATGGTAATCCGGAACAGGCATATGGGTAAAGCTGTATTCCAATCCTTCCGGCTTAAATTTTTCAGCATGTGAAATTTCCCACGGACCTGTAAAACGAGTAGCAATGACCCCCGAAAGAAAAACATCTTGCCGTTGAGATAATCTTTCTTTTGCAAAATATCTTTTCCGATAGAGGTTCTGTAAAAACTTAAAAACCTCCAACGCGTATTTGTTATTAAATGCGGCCCTATTTTTTTCAACCAGCGGTGCGCCGTTTGAAGCGGCTATGTACAAGGGATAAAAATCGAATAACCGCTGCCACCATGTAACAATAACTTCCGAATAACCAAACCATTGATCAACATAACCGTCACCGTTTTTATCTTTACTAAATTTGCTGCCGGCTTGAAAGAACTGCCTGTAAGTAGACGGAGGATTGTCAAATCCGATGGATTGGATAATTTTTTTATTGTATAACAGCATTATCGGATTTATCTTCCAGGGGATTTGATAAATATGCCCGTCAGCGGAAGTTACTTCTTTTATAACGGCGCTGTCGCAGCGTTCATTAATCAGGTTCCAAAAACCATCCAGAGTATCAAGCGCAACTAATGCACCGGCATCGGCATATGATTCGACATCCCCCTGCCACATATTTGAATAAATATCGGGAGTAGTTTTTCCAACTACTGCAGCTAAAATTATCTCCTCGCTTGATTGTCCTTCAGGCACCGGCTGATATGAAACCTGCCGTCCGGAATTATTTTTATTCCAAGAATTAACCACGACCTTGGCAAATTCAATTTCCTCTGTATTGTTCGAAGACCAGTAAATAACAGCATCAATGTCCCTGTTCCTTTTTTCGCTGCAGGAAATAGAGAGAACAATTATTGAGCTTAATAAGAAAAATTTTTTTATGCGCATTTGCCACCTTATTTCGGATTTCGGATTGCGAATTGCGGATTAAAATCTCAATTTCGAAATCCGAAATTCGAAATCCGCAATTTCTTTACTCCCATTTAATCCAATCATAATCTATAGTCGGATAGGGAGTTCTGGGAATTAAAGTTCCCTCCTTAACAATGTAAAAATCAACTGCCCTTGGATCATTTTCCACTGAAACTTCAATTTCACTTAACAATTCTTTATTAATCTTAATCTTATGGTTTTGTTTAAGGCTTAAAATTTTTCTAAGAAGCTTTGCCGTAAACTCTTCTTCTATTCCATCAGAATTCTTCCCGGAATTTCCCGTATCAACTTCCTTATTTTCTAAAAGTATTGATTTAGTTATTTCATTCCTGACTATGCTTGAGACTATTTTATCTTTCCACCATTTTGTCTGCTTTAAAACCGATTCACTATTAAAAAATCCTCTTTCAGCAGCTTTCCCGGCTAAAAACCTGTCTCTCACCATTCGCCAGATTAAATTTTCCAACGAGACAGAAAAGTTTTTCAAATTATTTTTATTAAGATTTATATAAAGACTCCTGTTCCGGTACCATGTAATGAAATCCGTTACAGTAAACTTTCCATTATTAAATTCTACAAGTGCTGCCTGAGCATATTCTTGCTGACCCGAATTATTCAGGTTCTCAATTGCAGCACTTAATTTATCCGAGAGATTCCACTCGGCATATTTTTCTTCGGAGAGAAGAAGATTTCCCATGTAAGAACGCAAAAAATTAAATGCGTTTCTTTTTATGACAGGATTACGTTCAATCATAATTTCATTTACATATTGATCCGATAGTTTATCCATTTTATCTTTTTTTAATGAATTTACCGCTTCTTGTTTTGCTTTTTCATAATCCGATTCTGTAGAAATGAGATTTTGTACTGCATTTTCCAGTTTAAAAATATACCAGCCGTCGTTTGTGTGAACCGGGAGTGAAATCTCTCCGGGCTTTAAAGAATCTACTAATGCGGCCAGCAAAGCATTTTTTCTTTCAAGCCGGTACCTGTCAATCTTCATATATCGGTCATCATGAAATACTGTATCGTTGAACTGCCGGGAAAATAATGAATCAAAAGAAATCCCTGACTTAATTTGATTTACATATGATTTCATCTTTTCATCGGTTTCAGCATTTATCCATTTAATTTCTAAAATAAAATTTTTTTTACTTATAGCTGTATCAATCCCTCCCTCTTTAATTTTTATTTTGCTTAAAATATCTTGTTTAAACAACTCTTCTGCGGCAAGATCGTTTCTGAATTCACTGAGCATTTCAACTGCCTGAATTGATGTATCAATCCCTCTTGAATAACCGTCTAAAGCAAGAAGCTTCTCATTGATCATATAGTTCAGGTAGCGGAGTTTTGAATCGCTCTTTTTTTTCGGGAAAGCGGGGCCGTACTCATAACTTAAATAAAATTCCCCGGCAGTAATTTTTATAGAATCAACTTCTGCAACAATGATGTTTCCGTTTATTCCGCCGGGATCATTTTTGTCCTGGGCAGATAAACAAATAACTAAGGCAGAAAGTATATTTAAAATCATTTGCTTTCAGTATTAGAATTGAAGAGCAACAGAAAATACCTGTACTTCTTTCAATATCCCAAAATCCCTGTAGGCATAATCAAATTTAACAATGGCTTCGCTGAACAGCATCCTGGAGTTTAATCCGACTCCCAGAGATAAGCCTCCTTCGGCATCTTTTAAAAATAATGACTGCCATCCCCCTCTTACACTAATAAATCCCATGAATGAAAATTCTCCTCCGACATTTACGCTTTCAAAATCGTTATTGGGATGAATAGCATCGGCAGCTATGGTAAGCCTGTAGTCTTCAGTATTAATTGCGTTGGTTGAAACTCCAATCTGGAAAATCAGCGGGAGTTCCCATGAATCCATTTCAATATTTGTCGGTATCCTTTCGTTTGAACCAAGCTTTGTATCGTCAACGCGGATGAAATATCTTGTATCTCTTCCTTCAAGAGTCATGGGGGTTCCAAAATTCAATAAGGAAGCCCCAATAGTTAATCCTCCTATGAGATCTGTCCTAAACAAAGTTCCAATATCAAGTGCAAATGCAGTTGCACTCATATGCCATATTTTCTGCTGTATATATTTTCCTGTAAATCCAATTGAGAAGCGATCAGTCAGGTTCCTTGCATAAGATATTCCTACGGCAATATCGCCGGCACTGAAAAATTCGCCTGTTCCCCCGGGCATCTCAACGGTTCTTACTTTCATGTCGTCCATATTTAACGATGTAAAGCTTAAGCCCAAAGTTCCAAAATCGCCGAGGGGAAGAACCAATCCTGCAAAATCAAATTTTGTAGATGCAAGCCACTCATTGTGTGAAATGACTGCTTCATATTTTTCAGCGCGCGAAATTCCGCCCGGGTTCCAGTATAAAGCAGTTGCATCGTTTGCAATGCTTACAAATGCCCCGCCCATACCGACTGCATTAGCACCCACCGAAATTTCCAGAAAAGATGCGGCAGTTGTTCCGGTCTTGGAAACATTCTGCGGAAATATACTGGATAAAGAAATTATTGAACCGGCAATCAAAGCTTTCAATAAAATTTTTCTCTTCATAATTTCCTCAATGGATTAACTTACTTTATAACGGCAAATTTGTCTATCTTTTCACCTAATCCCGGAGCCTCAATATGATAAATGTAAACTCCGTAGGCTATATCCATTCCATCTTTTGAAACTAGATCCCACGATTCTTGTCCATTGTCGATTGTACTTTCATGAATAATCTCATCAACAAACTTTCCGCTTATAGTATAAATACGGATTTTGCAGGACATGGGGAGATTAATAAAAAATATTCTTCTTTCTCCTCTGCCGACATCGGTTGTAGCAGGCTCCCATGATGCTGCGCCTGTATAAGGATTCGGTACAACTGCAACATTGTCAAGATCATTTTGTGCTTTACTTAAATCAAATGCCGGTGCTCTTGTTGTAAACTCAACATATTCTCCAGTTCTAAAAGGTTTTGTTGTTGCAATCCTAAAAACATCACCCGGCTGCGGCGGATCCTGCTCATCTTCGGAGAGAGTCGTATCTTTTACAAGGGAAACTGACCAGCTGACGTGTACGTTGGCAAAGTTCGTAGCTCTTTTTCCTGAAGAATCTCCAAATACCACATAAATAACATCACCACTTGTAAATAGACCATCCCTGTCTGTATCATAAAACCTGAATTGAAAATGTTCAATATTTTCAGTTATGTTTTTTATCTGAATATTTGAAAGAATAGGACGGTCGAATGAGCCTGTTGGAAAGGAACTGTCTCCCTGCA
>DAISZW010000006.1:2543-43959 GCA_036824595.1 Ignavibacteriaceae bacterium | reverse complement strand
AAAGATTTCGGCAGCTAATGCAACTTTTGTGTGTCTTCCTTCAGTTTGAGAAAGAGCATTCAACTGGCCGCCATGATCATCTATCTTAACAGACGAATTTAAAATTTCCATAAAGCCGGGATACCATTCAGCAGGCCACTTACCGGGAGGATTCGGCTTTATTTTTTCGAGCTTTGCCAAGGCCATTCTTTCCGGCTTATCTCTTTCCTTTATCGGGAAGGATAAACTAATCGTATCCGAAAAGTCCGGTGTTATCTCAACTTTTGTAACAGCAAGATTTTTATTTTTTCTTGAAACGAAGGATAATACATTAATATTTGTTTCCCGATCATCAATAGTCCATATATAACCGGTTTCAAGAGTTCCGTTATACATGTCCAGTTTCTGAACATAATTTTTAAATTCGGAAGTATCGGTTAACGGTTCTTTTAATTCTTTAATTCCGTTAAAGTAAAGGATCTCATTCCATGCCGGAAGACTTGCTATTCTCGGAATATCATCCTCGGCATGATCGAAAACTTTTATCATGTAAGAATGTGCAGGTAAAAGTCCAGTCTGAGTAGAAGATAAACTGAAATTACCATTTCCGATAAAAGTGGGAAAATAAGACTGAAAGTTTTCAGTTGACAAGATAAAGTTATTATCCTGTGCAGAAGAAATATTCATGAAAAATAAAAAAAGCAGGCCCCGTCCAATTTGGAAGGGGCCAGTTTTTAATTGTGAGATTTTATTCAGCAGGATTTTTAGCTGCATAGCTGCTTCAACTTAAATTGTTAGAACTGATAAGTTAATGAAGCCATAAATCTTCTTGGAAGGAGAGGTCTGGCTACAAAATAATATGTCTGTACACCGGGTGTTCTTGGGTTTCCTTCCTCAAAGCCGATGGATTGATAAACGTTCAGTAAATCTGCAGATAATGTGAGAGCTTGTCCCGGAAAAGTGTATGAAGCTCCGAGGTTCATATAGGTATAAGACGCCAGTTCCCAATATTCATTATATCTGATATATTTGCCTAATGCCTGGCTATATTCAGCATCTACAAGCGTTCGTGCTCCAACGTAGTGAAAATCAGCATAAACTGAGATACCCATAAAAGAATAAGAGGCAACTAAATTTCCAATAAAATCAGGGATACCTCCGGCAGTAAGAGCAGAACCGGTAGCTTCAACTGTTTCCGGCTTTGTATAAGTTCCGACACCTGATACATTAAAACCAGGAGCCGGTGAAACAGAAACTTCAACTTCGGCTCCATAAGATCTGTTATCAGGGCTTGTAGTGATTTCCCATTGACCGACTCCACCTCTGACCACAAAACCCTGACCAATTATATTTGACAATTCACCCCAGAAGCCGTTAACTGTAAAAGCAAAACTTGGGGTAGAATATTTTACTCCTCCCTCAACCATTACTAATTCTCTATTTTCAAACAACTCGACCTGATCCTCTGCCCGTGCATCCAGAAATTCATCTAGTGCAGGCATTTTAAATGCCCTGCTGCCTTGAGCATAAACGGCAACTGCATCGCTTATTTTATAATTCAATCCTCCCGAAATTGCATAGTCATCGATGCTGCTGCTGAAGTGCCTGAATACTCTGTTGCCCCAAGCTTCGTTATCATAAGGAGTCCGAGGATCTCCGTCAAGATCTACATCCGATGAATTTTCCGCACTTTGCACAAAATCATTTAATTCCCACCTGGCTCCGATATCTGCACGTAAATCATCGGTTATTTGGAATGAACCTCCCAGCATACCGGAAAATATTGTTGTTGAACCGGTTCCGTTCCGGTAAAGTGAAACGAATCTTCTGAAACCATTCTTCGTATATTCAAGAGTATCTCCTCCGGAATACACTTGTAAATCAATTAATCTCGGATTATCTCTTACATCCATTAGAATATCGGAAAAATACCATTTATTGGTTTGAGTATAGTTTGCAAAATATAATCCTAATGAAATAGTATGCTTTTTATCAATTGTCTTTAAAAGCTGGACCTGATCCTGGAATGCCGATAACGGTTTCTGAACTGTTACTAGCTGACTGGGTGACAAAAATGCCAATCCGTCATTAGCACTTCTATCAAATGGTAAAAGTTGTCTGTTACCTGAATTATCAAAATTATTTATATAAAATAATTCACCTCTTGAACCAGCAGGTAAACCAAGGCTGCTAATCCATTCATCCGCATTAATAGGCTGACCGGTAAAAATTCCATTCCAGGCCTGATTATCATTCATGAATTGAGCTGAATTCCTTAAAGTCCAATCGTCTGCAAAATCGAAATTTATTTCGGCTGTAAGCCAGTAAGCTTGGGTTCTCAATCCATCTTCTAATGGATAGAGCAATTCACCGGTTGGAGTGGGAACTAAAAGATTGTTTGCTTCCTCGGTATTCATTGCACCGTAATCCGAAAAACCGGGGACATAATCGGGATCATCAGGATTCTGAAAAGGGAGCGGAAGTATAAATTGGTTCCTGTCATCAATAAACTTTACTGAAGCTTTAATATAACCGTTATCAAGCAGCTTCATTAAGTTTGCTTTAAACTGGCCTCCGCGGATACCCGGGAACCCAGGATTTCTGACACCCTGATCATAACGATAAAAACCGCCCATACTGTATCTTAAATCGTCGGTGATCGGGCCGTTAAAATTGAAGTCGAACCGTGCTAAACCTTCGGTTGCTCCTGTTGCTTTTACTACTCCGCCGAATGTTGAACCTCCTGTTTTATTAATGAAGTTTATGATTGCCCCGGGAGTATTTGAGCCGAACAGCGCTGAACTTCCGCCGCGTACAACTTCTATGGTTTTTATATTCTCATCGGCTCTGAATAAATTATCGGCGTTCATAAAAAAAGTGTGCATGGTTGGAAATACAGGCATACCGTCTTCCATGAACATGACATATTCCACTCCCAAAATTCCCCTGATGCTTATATTTTGATTTACTTCTCCCCCGGAACTTTCTACTCTCGTAAATCCGGGAACATACCTAAGCACTTCGGTAGTGCTTCGGGGATTTGCCTGTTCAAGCTGCATTGGTGTTAAAGTACTAATTGCAACTGTAGATTCTAATTTAGGTATTGGGGAAATTGTACCTGTAACGACCACCTCGCCCATATTTAAAATATCAGATTCCAGTTCAAAGTCCTGCACATTGCTTAAACCGGCTTCAACTGAAACCGATACTGTAACACTTTTGTAACCTATTGCACTTACTCTAACTTCATGACTCCCTGTTGAAACATTTGAGACTGTATAATTTCCCTGGGCATCGGACGCACCTCCGAGTGTTGTACCCAGAATAATAACATTGGCAAAAGGAACTACATTCCCTTCAGTATCCATTATCCGTCCCTTTATAGTTCCTGTATTCTGAGCAGTAATACCTGATAATGGAATCAGCAGAAGTGAGAAAAAGAAGAAATGAAAAACAGAGTATCGCAGCCTTAACATACTAACCTCCTTCATTAGTTTTAATGAACAGAGACAACTGATAAGTTAATTAGGATAGAAATGATTTAAATATTAATAATTTAAAAATGAAAAGGAGGTAATTTAAAGCACTTATTTTAAGTTAAATTGAAGTAAAATTAATTAGAGAATCATTTTAGATATTTTTTGAAGAGCTTTTGGAATCCTTTCTCTTCCAAAAATAATATACGGGAATGCCAAGAAGTACAATTATCAATCCCGGCCAGGTATACTGCGGTTTGTAAATCAAAAGGATGATCGATATTGCTGCAGCTAAAATGATGTAAAGAATAGGAATAAACGGGTAGCCGAATGCTTTGTACGGTCTTTCGGCAGAAGGTTTTTTCTTTCTTAAAATTATTATAGCCGATATTGTAAGAATATAAAAAATCAAAACAGTAAAGATAACATAATCGAGAAGCTGGCTGTAAGTGCCGGAGAGACATAAAATACTTCCCCATACTGCCTGGAATATAAGTGCTTTTGCAGGCACCGAATTTTTGTTCAGCAATCCTGCAGTTTTAAAAAAAAGTTTATCATTTGCCATTGCATAATAAACCCGTGCTCCGGCTAAAATTAATCCGTTATTGCAGCCGAAAGTTGAAATCATAATTAATACTGCCATAATTAATTCTGCCGGCGCTCCGAATATTGTATAGGCGGCAGCAGTTCCGATTCGGTCCTCCGCCGCAAACTGAATTCCTGCTAATGATGCATCTACGGCTCCGGGAGTTCCCTTTAAAGGTAAAATACTCAAGTATGCAGCATTTGCAAGCAAATAAATAATCGTAACTGTTAAAGTTCCCAGAAACAGGCTCCGGGGAATATTTTTTCTCGGCTCTTTAACTTCACCTGCAGTAAATGTAATATTATTCCAAGCATCGCTGGAAAATAAAGAACCGACCATTGCAACTCCGATTGCAGCTATTATGGAAAACCCGGTAAGAGGTTCTATCCAATCAACATTTCCGTTTGAAAAATGAATCCATTCGCCTTTCAAAAAATCCGAGAAATTAGCGACAACTACTTCTGCATTGGAACCAACGATAAAGCCTATCAAAATTAGTCCCCCTAATGAAATTACTTTTGTAGTTGTAAATACATCCTGCACAATCTTTCCGGCTTTAATTCCTTTAATATTTATAAAGGTAAGAATAAGAATTGAGAATATAGCAAGGATCTGAGCTGCAGTAATATGAAAATTAAAAACAGAAACTAAAATGTTTTCGGAACTAAACCATGGAATAACTACTGCTGTAAATTTTGAAAATGCTACCGCAACTGCAGCAATTGTTCCTGTTTGAATAACTAAAAATAAAGTCCATCCGTATAAAAAACCCATTAAAGGATTATACGCCTCTCTTAGGTAGATATATTGTCCGCCGGCCTTCGGCATCATGGCAGCTAATTCACCGTAGCTTAACGCACCCATAATTGTAATTATTCCGGTTATCAGCCAGACCAAAAGGAGCAGGCCGCCGGACCCGACTGTTCTTGCTATATCGGAACTAACAATAAAAATCCCCGATCCAATCATTGAACCAATGACGATCATTGTAGAATCGAACAACCCGAGTTCCCTTTTAAATTCAGTATGAGTTTCTGCCGTACTGATTTTAAATTCCTTAAAATTTTTTTATTATTATTTCGAAACCTGCCTAAGTATTTGAAATCCTAAATCAGAAATTTAAAATTCGAAGTCCGAAATCCGAAATTAATTTAGTTCTTCTTCAGGATTTCAATCATTGACTGATGAATTTTTCCGTTGGTAGCTAAAATTTTTTTAGAGTATATATCCATTTCGTTCCCTTCAAAATCGGTTACAAATCCGCCGGCTTCTTCAACGATTAGTTTGCCCGCACACATGTCCCAGGGATTCAAAAAAACTTCCCAAAAGCCGTCAAACACTCCTTTTGCAACATAGCAGAGATCGATTGCAGCGGAACCCAAACGCCTTATTCCCCTTGCCGCCATTGTAAGCGATGTAAACTTTCCGAGTGCATTATCGGGATTTGATTCAATCGAATAAGGAAAGCCGGTCACCAGAAGTGCATGACCAAGATTTTTATTTTCAGTTACATGAATCTTTTTCGAATCAGCAAAAGCACCCTTTCCTTTTTCGGCAGAGTAAATAATATTCTGCATTATATCGTAAACTATTCCCGCAATAGTCTGCTTGTTCTTTCTCAATCCGATTGATATTGAAAAAACCGGAAGCCCGTGGGCGAAATTGACTGTCCCGTCGAGTGGATCAATTACCCAAAGATATTCCTCCCCTTCTTTAATGTTTCCGCTTTCTTCGGCAAGGATTCCGTGGGAGGGATATTTTGCTTTGATAAAATCGGTAATATGTTTTTCAGAAAGTTTATCGACTTCAGTGACAAGATCTTTTTCGTTGCTTTTGTAAGCGATTTTGACGTTTTTGTTGAAGCCTTCCCTTATAATTTCTCCTGCTTCTTTAGATATTCGGATTAAATCATTTATCATAAATTTTTTCAATTTTTGAGATTTAATATACAAATTTTTACCGGTGCGTTAGTCTCTACTGCTTTAATTCTTTTATATAGAAAACACAGACGGAAATCGGTGATTAATTGATACAGCACTATCTTTCTATCCTTGAATGCCCTCCCATATTTTGGTATATTTGAAAAAAAATATGAGAACTTTCAAGGTTAATTAAAAAACATTCCTGTTGACTTTGAGGTTGCTTTAATTACGATTAATATGGAGAAAATTTGAGCGAAATAGAAGATTTAGAGATAAAAAATTCGAACGAAACATCCGTTGTTGATAATATCCCTGATGTTCTTCCGATTTTACCTTTAAGAGATATTGTAATTTTTCCCTATATGATCTTCCCGGTTTTAGTAGGGAGAGAACAATCGATCCGTGCAGCAAATTATGCTTTGGATAAAACTAAATTTATTTTCCTCTCAGCACAAAAAAAATCAACCATTGAAGATCCTAAAAGAGAAGACATTTATCCGGAAGGCACGATTGCCAAGATTGTGCAAATCCTAAAACTTCCCAACGGCTTAATGAAAATTTTAGTCGACGGGCTGCTTCAGGGGAGAATTATAGAGTTCACCGAGAGGAAAGATTTTTTTGAAGGAAGGATCGAGGTAATTGTACCTGCTGTAAAGCAGGATCATGAAATGGATGCAATGATCCGCCAGATGTCGCAGCTTTTCAAGGATTATGTAAAAATCAGCCGCAATATCCCGAAAGAAGCAATGACTGCTTTCGAAAATATTGAAGAGCCGGACCGGAAATTATTTTATGTAGCGGCAAATATTAACCAGCAGATTACTGTCAAACAAAGTATTCTTCAGAAGCTCTCTTTAAAAGATCAGTACTATGAAGTGATAAAAATTTTAAATTCCGAAATTGACATTTTAAAAATCGAAAAGGAAATTGACACAAAGGTTCAGGAAAATATCGCAAAAACACAGCGCAAATTTATTATCCAGGAACAGATAAAAATTCTGCAGGATGAACTTGGGGATGAAGAGGACACTTCTCCCGAATTTTTAAAAATAAAGGACCAGATTAAAAAAGCAGGAATGCCGAAAGAAGCCGAACAAAAGGCTTTCGAAGAGCTGAATAAGCTGAAGAAGACTCCTCCCATGTCTCCTGAATCTACTGTTATTAGAAATTATCTCGATTGGCTGATTGAAGTTCCGTGGTCCAAAAAAACAAAGGATAATCTGAATATTAAGCATGTTCAGAAAATACTCGATGAAGATCACTTTGGTTTGGAAAGACCGAAGGAGAGAATTCTTGAACACATTGCCGTACTTAACCTTGTAAAGCAGATGCGGGGACAAATCCTCTGCTTCGTCGGACCTCCCGGCGTCGGGAAAACTTCTTTGGGAAAATCAATTGCGCGTGCTTTAGGCAGAAAGTTTGTCCGCATAAGTTTGGGCGGAATCAGAGATGAAGCGGAAATAAGAGGGCACCGCCGTACATATATCGGATCGATGCCCGGGAAAATAATTCAATCTATGAAAAAAGCATCTACAATAAATCCGGTAATGCTTCTTGATGAAATTGATAAGATGAGCATGGATTTCCGCGGAGATCCCTCGTCAGCTATGCTTGAAGTTCTTGATCCGGAACAAAACCATACATTTAACGATCATTACGTGGAAGTCGATTACGATCTTTCCCAGGTAATGTTTATTACTACCGCAAATATCCGTTATAACATTCCCCTTCCCCTTCAGGACCGTATGGAAATAATTGAACTGCCGGGATACCTCGAACATGATAAAATTGAAATTGCAAAAAGACATTTGATCCCGAAGAAACTTGAAGCACACGGACTTATGAACCGCAAGGTGAATTTTACAGACGGAGCAATAAATAAAATCATCTCTGAATATACACGCGAAGCAGGAGTCAGGAATCTTGAAAGAGAACTTGCTTCAATCTGCCGGAAGTTAGCAAGAGAGATAGTCGTTTCGGAAAGTACAAACGGACGCGTGAAAAAAGCTAACAAATATATTGTAGATGAAATAAAAGTGGAAGAATATCTTAAGGTTCCGAGGTACAGATATCAAAAGCACGTTAAAGAACCGAGAGTAGGAAGCGTAACAGGTTTAGCATGGACCAGCGTCGGCGGTGAGCTTCTTTCGGTTGATGTAACCACAATGACCGGAACAGAAAAACTTACTCTTACCGGACAACTCGGCAATGTAATGAAAGAATCTGCCCAGGCAGCTTTAAGTTATATTCGGTCCAAAGCAAAAGAATTGAGCTTAAATCCTGAGTTCTTCAAAGGAAAAGAGATACACATTCACGTTCCGGAAGGATCTATCCCAAAGGACGGCCCTTCTGCCGGAATTACAATGGCAATGGCTCTGCTTTCTGCAATCAGCGGGAAACCGGCATCTACAGATGTTGCAATGACCGGGGAAATAACATTGAGAGGCCAGATTCTCCCGATCGGAGGATTGAATGAAAAGCTTCTTGCAGCAAAGAGACATGGTCTAACCAAAGTATTAATACCGAAAGAGAATGAAGTCGATTTAAGAGAAATTCCGGAGAAGGTAAAAGAAGGTTTGAATATTATTCCGATTGAAAAAATTGAAGATGCAATTCCGCATCTCTTCAATACTAATATAAAAATAGAAAAGATAGGCAAGAAAAAAGCAGTTAAACATAAACAAGGTAGAGAAAAGGAAAAAATAGTTGGCAGAAAGCATCTTCATCGAAAATAATCTTACTGCCGAAGAAAAGTATATTGAGCTTGGAAGCCAGGTAAAATCTTTAATCAGCAGGAATGATAATCTGATCTCCAGTCTGGCAAATCTTACCGCGGCATTAAAACAGACTTTCGAAAAAATCAGCTGGGTCGGTTTTTATATTCTTGAAGGGAATTATTTATATCTCGGACCTTTCCAGGGAAAAGTTGCATGTACAAAAATTGAAATCGGGAAAGGAGTCTGCGGAACTGCCGCCCAAAAAATGGAAACGGTAATTGTACCGGATGTAAATAAATTTCCAGGGCATATAGCATGCGATGCCGATTCGAAATCGGAGATAGTTGTTCCAATCATTAGGAACAAAAAGGTTTACGGTGTGCTGGATCTGGACAGCAATTCCTATAATGCTTTCGATGAAATTGATAAGAAATACCTGGAAGAATTGACAAATTTCTTATCAAAAGATATTTTGTGAAATAAGATTTATCCACAACAGAATTAATATTTTTATATGTCATTCATAGTCACTGCAAGGAAATGGCGCCCACAAAAATTCGGCGATGTTGTAGGGCAGGAGCATATAACCACAACACTAAAAAATGCTATTAAGAACAATAGGATTGCACACGCATATTTATTTACAGGGCCCAGAGGAGTAGGAAAAACAACAACTGCAAGAATATTAGCAAAAACTCTGAATTGTACTAATTCGAAGGATTCCGAACCTTGCAATGAATGTGAAATGTGCCGGACAATCCAGACCTCGCAGCTTATGGATATTATTGAAATTGACGGGGCCTCCAACCGCGGCATTGATGAAGTAAGAGCGCTGCGCGATTCCGTAAAGTATGCTCCTACAAAAGGAAAGTATAAAGTATATATTATCGATGAAGTTCATATGCTTACCAGGGAATCATTTAATGCATTTTTAAAAACCCTGGAAGAACCGCCGTCTCATACGATATTTATTTTTGCAACAACCGATGCACACAAAGTTCCTCCTACCATAATTTCAAGGTGCCAGAGATTTGATTTCAGAAGGATACAGCTCGACAGCATAAAAGCACTGCTGAAGCAAATAGCTGAAAGTGAAAAGATCGAAATAGACGATAAGACTTTGACAATCATAGCTAAAAAAGCCGACGGTGCATTGCGCGATGCGGAGAGTATTTTCGATCAGGTGGTTTCTTTCTGCGGCAATAATATTGATCCCGATACAGTTGCCAAAATGCTGAACCTTATTAATGATGAAGTCTATTTCAAAATATCCGATGCGGTGCTGGAAAAGAATTTCAAAACAGTTTTTGAGGTTTCAAATACTATTTATGAAAACGGCTGGGACTTTGTCGATTTTTTGGAAGGCCTTATTGAACATTTCAGAAATATTCTTGCTGCAGTAATTACGGAAAAAACAGAGCTGATTGAAACAGCGGATGAATTCCGGAAAAAGTATTTGCAGTACATCGATAAGTTTTCTCATTCCGATCTGCTCAGACTTCTGAATTTCCTAAATAAAGTCCACCAGGAGCTTAAGTATTCCCAGAATCATAAACTAAAAGTTGAAATATCTCTGAGTCATTTAATCGGTTTGGAAAAATCATCCTCCATTTCCGAGATAATATCCAATTTGAATTCAGGCAAGATCGGTGCTGAAGTAAAGGAAGGCAGTTCTTCCCCTTTTTTTTTGAAGACCGATGATTTTTCCAGCATTAAAACAATTAGTGAACCAAATAAAAATTACTCATCGAATCCGGCAGTTCATGAAAGAAAACCTTCTACCGGTGAGAAAGAACGGCAGAATGTTGCTGCGGATTTGAGCTTTGATTCTATTGTTAAGAAATGGGAAGGTTTTATTAAAGAAATAAATGAAGAAAAAGCATGGACCATAGCCCCTTTCATCAAAAGCTCCATGCCTTTAAATCTTGAAAAAAACAGGCTTAATTTATCCCTTAAACAAGAACTTTCAGAGCAGCAGAGGCAGATGTTTTCCGGTTATGAAAACTATCTCCTTAATAAAACCGAGGAATACTTCGGCAAGAGGTTAATATTCCAGTTCAGCAGGGAAGAGCCTCCGGCCGTGAATAACACAGTAGAAGATGCTGCTGAATCTCAACCTAAAAAGAAAAAATCCTCTTCCGATCCCCACATAAATGCAATAATTACTGAACTTAACGGCGAAGAGATTACGTAGCTTGTTCCTATTTTTACGATTTTATGTTAAAAATATCAGCTTTTCTTGAACAAAAACCCAGTAATTTAGAAGCTGCAATTCTTTGAAAATTAAACAATTTATAAATATCTTTGTTATCTATGTCAAAAAAGTTAATAGTAGCTATTGATGGGCCTTCAGGTTCCGGCAAAAGCACTACGGCTAAACTTCTGGCAGATCAATTAAGCTATCTTTACATTGATACCGGAGCAATGTACAGAGCCGTTACTTTTTTGGCTTTAAAAGAAAATATTATCGATAACAATGCTTTAGTTGCAGAACTTGCAAAAGCTGCGGATATTAATCTAAGCTTTGTTAACGGTAAAACTTCAGTTGCCGTTAACGGAGAAGATATTACCGAAGAAATTCGATCCGTCGAAGTAAATTCAAAGGTAAGTGAAATAAGCAGGATTGAAGCTGTAAGAGAGGCTCTGGTTAATAAACAGAGACAGCTCGGCAACGGCGGCACAGGAGTAGTTATGGAAGGACGGGATATCGGCACTGTTGTTTTTCCTAATGCCGACTTGAAGTTTTTTTTAACCGCATCCATTTATGAAAGAGCCCGGCGCCGGGCAAAAGAATTTGAAGAAAAAGGAAAAACTATAGCTGTTGAAGAGGTAAAAAATAATCTGATGCACAGAGATAAGATCGATTCGACGCGCGATGTAAGTCCATTAATTAAAGCTGCAGATGCAATTGAAATTGATACTACCGACCTCACTATTGAGGAACAGGTGGGTAAAATTTTATCTGTAATTCGTGAAGCAGAAAAAAAAGAAACAACTAGACAAAACAGCGGAAAAATTTAGTATATAATTAGAGAAGCTATCAACAAATTATGTTTAACTATTCCCTGCATTATTATTTTTCGGTAGCTTTAATAATAAAGCAGGTTAAACCCCGCATAGCGGGGGTAATTTAATTGATGAGGAGGATTAATGCCCCGAGATACAAAAGAAACGAAAATTAATGTTGTGACGCCCGATGAATATAAGAAAGCCAAAAGACATTTCGATTCCAGCTACACACAGGAAGAATTTTTTAGCTTAGCAAAACTGTATTCAGATTCTTTCCGCGACGTAAAAGAGGGAGAATTAATAAAAGGCAAGATTGTCAGAATCCAGGATGATAATGTAATTCTTGATGTAGGCTTCAAATCAGAAGGTTCAATTCCCAAATCCGAATTCACCAACCCAGATGAACTGAAAATAGGAAAAGAAGTTGATGTTGTTCTGGAAAGCGTTGAAGATCAGGAAGGAAATTTAGTACTTAGCAAGCAAAGAGCCGATTTTCTAAAAGTCTGGGAGAAAGTACTTAATTCTTATCAAACGGGCGAAGTCCTCCAGGGAAAAATTATTAAAAGAATTAAAGGAGGAATGGTTGTGGATTTGATGGGGATGGAAGCATTTTTGCCGGGATCCCAAATCGATATTAAACCGATAAGAGATTTTGACGCTTTCGTCGGACAAATGATGGACTTTAAAGTCGTAAAGGTTAATATACCTACCGAGAATGTAGTTGTTTCGCATAAAGTTCTGGTTGAAGAGGAAATATCCGATCAGCGCCAGGCAATTTTAAATAGCCTTGAAAAAGGCCAGATACTTGAGGGAACGGTAAAAGCAATCACCGACTTTGGAGTATTTGTCGACCTTGGGGGCGTTGACGGCTTAATTCATATTACTGATTTAAGCTGGGGAAGAATTAATCATCCTAATGAAGTTTTAAAACTCGATCAAACTATAAAAGTTGTAGTTACAGATTTTGATGAAGAGAAAAAGAGAATATCACTCAGCTTAAAGAAACTTCTTCCTCATCCTTGGGAAAATATAAATAAGAAATATAAAATCGGTGATAAAGTAACCGGACGTGTTGTATCTCTTACCGATTACGGCGCATTCATTGAAATTGAAAAAGGAATTGAGGGATTGATCCACAATTCCGAAATGAGCTGGACCCAGCATATAAAGCATCCTTCACAGGTTGTTTCAATGGGACAGCTTGTTGAAGCGGTAATATTAAGCCTCGATAAAGAGGAAAAGAAAATATCATTGGGAATTAAACAGCTTGAACCTGATCCTTGGGAGCAGCTGATGGCAAAATATCCCGTAGGTTCGAAACACACCGGAGTTGCCAGGAACTTAACAAATTTCGGCGTCTTCGTTGAGCTTGAGCCGGGCGTCGATGGTTTGGTACACATTTCCGATCTCTCCTGGACGAAAAAAATACGTCATCCCGGCGAGGTTGTTAAAAAAGGTGAAAAGCTCGACGTAGTTGTACTTAATGCGGATGTTGAACAGAGAAAAATTTCGCTCGGGCATAAGCAGGTTCAGGTAAATCCATGGGAACAATTTGAAAAACTCTATGCTATCGGTATACTAACTGAAGGGAAAGTTGTAAGGATAATCGAAAAAGGATTAATTGCGGAACTCCCCGAAAAGGTGGACGGTTTTGTACCGTCAAGTCAGCTTGCACCGGCAAAAGTAAAAAATATTGTCAATCACTTTCCTTTTGATGATGTAATACCTCTTAAAGTAATTGAGTTCGATAAGGAGAATAAAAAAATTGTTTTGAGCGCAATTGCAGCTTTGAAAGAGAAATCTGAAGAAGAAGTAAGGAATTACTTAGACCGTCATAAACTTGACAGGGTATCCGTTCAGGAAATACTCAGTGTTGATCCCGGCAAGGTTGACACATCCGACTTCCCGATTTTTGAAGTCCCGGAAGAGAATCATCCGAAAGAAAAATAATTATAATATTTTAAATTATTTTAAGAGCGGGTAAATTTTTCCCGCTCTTTTTTTTAATAAAGATATAATGAACAAAGTTGCTTTACATACTCTCGGCTGCAAACTTAATTTTTCCGAAACATCAACGATAGGAGGAGAATTCCATAAAAGCGGATTTCACCTGGTTGATTTTAATGAAGGGGCGGACATATATGTCTTCAATACATGTTCAGTCACTGAAAATGCGGAAAAGGAATGCCGTCAGTTTGTAAGACGGGCTTTAAGGCAAAACCCCGGCGCTTTTATTGTTGTCACCGGCTGTTATGCTCAATTAAGGCCTGAAGAGATTTCCAGAATAAAAGGAGTAGATTTAGTTCTGGGTTCTAAAGAAAAATTTAAGCTTCTTACATATCTAAATCCTTTATTAGCTGAAGAAAAAAAGCCGTCGGAAGCAGGCCTCTCCTGTATATACGTTTCCCCTACTGAAGAATTAAATGAATTTGGCCCGTCTCATTCAACAGATCCCGATATAATTGGAAGAACACGTGCGTTTCTAAAGATTCAGGACGGCTGTGATTATAAATGTTCTTTCTGTACTATCCCGCTTGCGCGCGGCAAAAACAGGAGCATGAATCCCGAAGAGATTGAATCTGATTTTAGAAAGCTGATTGATTCAGGATATAAGGAAATAATTTTAACAGGTGTAAATGTCGGTGATTATGGAAAATCTTATAAAACAAATTTGTATAAGCTCTTGTTAAAGCTAATCGCGGTTCCCGGCCGGTTTAGAATCAGAATCAGTTCAATCGAGCCGAATTTGCTTTCAGATGAAATAATAGATCTCACCGCGCAGAGCGAAAAACTATGCAATCATTTTCATATTCCTCTCCAGAGCGGCAGCGATAAAATACTGGCAATAATGCAGCGAAGATATAAAACAGGTTTTTACCGTGAAGTTATAAATAAGTGCGCAGAACGGATTCCGGATTTAGGAATCGGCGTAGATGTTATAGTCGGTTTTCCAGGGGAAACGGAAGACGACTTTAAAATGACACACGATTTTCTCGTTGATTTGCCCGTAAGTTATCTTCATGTTTTTACTTACAGTGAAAGGCCTCTCACCAAAGCAATAACCTTAAATGAATCTGTTGGAATGTTTGAAAGAAGGAAGAGAAATAATATTTTACGAATGTTAAGCGAAAAGAAAAAAAATGATTTTTATAAAAGAATGATCGGGATTGAATTGGATGTTTTGCTAGAAGCAAATAACCGTGATGGAACCATGAAAGGATTTTCTTCTAATTACGTCAGGCTACAAACTCCGTTTAATGTGAATCTTATTAATGAGTTTACGAAGATTAAAGTTACTTCAGCAGCAGACAATCTCTGTACCGGGGAAATAGTCCTCCCTGGACTGCAAAAATTAAGAGGGGTGGGGATTAAAAAGTCAATTGATTCTTTAGCAAGTTAATGTTGAAATTTCAGTTAAAAATATGAAAATATTTTCCATTCTTATCATATCCTGCGCTTTCATTGTTTATCCCCAGGATAAATCTTCAGAAAATTCATTTAATGAATATAATGGCCGGATTTGGGTAGAGAACAAGATGAAATCTGCCAAGCCTTCCAATATGAAAATTACTTACGAAGAAAATAATTCCGGCAAAAAGAAAACCGGTTTGGCAATAATTTATTCGCTGCTTCTGCCGGGAATGGGAGAATTGTACGCCGAATCTTATTCGAGCGGAAAATATTTTACAATTGCCGATGGAGCCCTTTGGGGAGTCTATATTGGAATGAATACTTATGCCGGCTGGCAGAAGGATAAATACAAATCTTTTGCTGCATCCAGCGGAGGAGTGAATCCGGCCGGAAAAAATGACGATTACTTTGCCGATATCAGTATATACAACAATATTGATGAATACAACGATGCTAAAGCGTTGGAAGGGGATTTTTCAGCTATGTACGACTCGCGCCAGTATTATTGGAGCTGGTCGGAGAACGATAGAAAAAGATACCGCAGCTTATGGGTTTCGAGTGAAGAAGCTTACAACAATATCAGGTTTGTAGTGGGAGCATTAATTTTAAACCGGATTGCAAGTGCAATAAATGCGGTAAGATTGGTTTCCGCTTACAATAAAAGGCAAAGTTCCGAGCTAAGTTGGAATTTTTCTGTCGGTTTAAACGACCCCATAAACATGCCGTCAGGGGTTTCTTTTAATTTCCAGGCAAACTTTTAAAAACAGAAGATCAATCGACCTGATAGTTCTATTTTGTCTTAAAAATTTTTTTGAATTCTTCGACATCATTTATCTCTTCAATACGGGTCTGTTCTTCATCGCGCAGATTTCTCTCCGAAAGTGTTTTTGAAAAATTCTCACTTGAAATAATTTCACTGCTGCACGCTCTCGCAAACTGCTGCAGATTTCTGTCGGATGTTATCAATGTTATATTCCTGCTGTTTTTTGCCTGCTCAATCTGTTTTTTGATCTTCTCATCGGCAGTTTTCTCATTTGAATAAATAATTCTGATATTCTCGGTATTTATAGAAATATTTTTGTAGCCGTCAAAATGAAGATAAACTTTGACATTTTTATTTGAAAAATGCCGGTTCAGAATAAACGCAAGCTTTTCTCTTGCAGAAATTTTATCTTTTTTTTGAAGTAATGACAAAGCCTTAATCTTCCCGATTAAATTATTTCCATCAACAATCACTTCTTTCATATATCAACAAATTAATCTTTTAATTTTTTTCCGACTTTACATTTTCCATCATCCATCTTCCATCTTCCATCTTCCATCATCCATCATCCATCATCCATCTTTCATCCTGACCTATCTTCTTCCGCTGAAGAACTGATCCTGTTTTGTAAGCTTCAGATCCTGAAGCTGAGGAGCCTTTACTCTTATTTCGAGTCTGTAGCCTCTGAAAGTGCCGATCGGGTTCCATGTAAAATTCATGAGCCAGCAGTGCAGATCTCTCGATATTCTCACCGAAGGAGCCGCAAACTGTTTCCGGTCAAAGTCATAGCTACCGGACACAGAAATTTTCCAATTGGGAGTTAAATTAAAGTTAAAGCCGCCAGAAATATTTGAAGTAGTATTTACAACTGAAGGATTTACTTTTGAAAGATTAAAATTATAGTTCAGTGAGATATCCCAGGGAATTGTAAAATCGGGTTCTTCCTGGTCATAGATTCCTTTATAAAGCTCTTTTTCCTCCTGAATTTCAAATTCCTCTTCAGGCAGACTCTGCTCCTTACCGGCAAAAGCCGATCTTATTTTCTCCCCGGAAAGACTTGTGGAGACATTGAACTGCAGATTGGTCAGTCTGAACAATCCTTTTCCTTCATTAATTAAAAATTTATTAATCGGAATATTTCCCGCATAGTCATACAAGGTAAATCTTGCCGAGGTAAAAAAATTGAAGTAATCGCCGATCTGGGTACGGGCATCAACAGTAATATCTGAAAATTTCAAGCTGTCGGCTGCAAAATCATAACTAAGACTTCCATTAAGATTTAGTAAACGAATTTTTTCTTCCTTTGAAGTTGTATCAGTAGGATCGGCGGCGGTTTTCATTTCAAATACATTAGTAATTGAAAAATTAATATTCTGCGATTCTCTATTTGATATACCACCGTTAAAAAGTTCTCTCTCAAATTTATTATACTTAATCTCTCTCCCTAAACTGTCGGTATAAGTTCCGTAATAACCCCAAAATGGTTTTGAATAATCCGGTGTATAATTATATGAGATTTTTGGTTCAACCTGATGCCTGACCGCGCTGATTCCGAATATATTCGGCTGAAGCATGCCGAAAAATTTTGTAGAGGCTGAAACTCCTAGTCCGAATGTTCTAACAAAATTTATTTCTTTGACATCATTGGTTACCAAAGTGTCCCCGGCATCCGTTTGCGGAGAATCGGTTTGTGCCGGGGTAAAAAATAAAAATTTTTCAACACGTTTATTATACCATCTTTCCTGGTACCTGATGTTTGGAGTAATGCTTATGTAGCCGATTTTCGGAGAAGCACTGACAGAAAGGAGATGCTGAATTGCTCCCCTGATTCTTAAATTGCCTTCCGTTTTGTTCCTATTATTTTGAAACTGGCTGTTGTAATTGTAGCCGATAAGTTCATACCAGCTCTGTTTACCTGAAGTAACATCTTTTTTGAAAGGATATTTCTGCGACATGTTGAAGGTAAGATTAGGAAGCACTTCTGAAATATTTCCATTTTCAAGATTTTGATTCCTGCTGTAGCTGAGTGAGAGACTGTTTCCCGATTCCTCCCAGGACTTAAACATAGTTGCATTTGAGATAATATTATTCCGGAGTATTTCTCCAAAATCCGTGACATTTCTTCTATAGAAATCGCTGCCCGATGCAAATTCCAGGTTAGCGTCAAACCGGAGGCTCGGATCAATATTTTGATTATGATGCCATTTAATTCGCCATTCTTTATTTTCCCCGTAATCGGGATCCTGCTCATCATTAATTTTTTTAAATGAATAGAAACCATCGAGGCTGCCGGTAAAGTTATATCTCATCGCATACCTGAAACGGTTATTAAGGCTGAAGCTCCCCTTTGTAAAATAATCACCCGTTACCGCCCAGTCCATATAATCACTGATTGCCCAGAAATAACCGAAACGCGAAAAATATTTTCCATATTCTGCGCTTTCGCCATAAACGGGGGGAATAATACCGGAACGCCTTCCCGATTGAATCGGAAATACGGCAAAGGGAAGCGGGATTGGGAACGGCACGCCGCCGAATTCCAGCCAGATCCATTTTGCCACTATTTGTTGTTTATTCACAACCTTCATTTCAGGGGAATAAAAATTGTAATGAGGCGGATTATGGTCGCATGTTGTATAAAGTCCGTTTTCAATAAAATAAGTCTCACGATCAACTTTCTTTATTTTTTCTCCCGTATAGAATGCTCCCTCGGTTTCTGTCCCCGCTGATGCAATAAATCCCTGACTATTTTTAAAATTATAAATCATCCGCACTCCTTCATATACTTCCCCCTCTTCGGTAAGTACGGGAGTTTTAACAAAACCTTCTTTAGCAGTATCGGAAGGAATTCCGACAGCTTCTATGTTGCTCGTTTCAAAATCAACAAAAATATCAGCGCTTTTCAAATCTGTTTTTTTATATTGAAGAGATGCATCACCGTAAATATTCATCTTTTTATTGCTGATAAAAAAGATTAATGAATCGGATGCATTAGCGTAAATAACAGTATCAACATCATACCGTTTTGTTGTATCCGCTAAAAGTGAATCTTGTGAATTTGCAAGAAGAGTATCCCCCAAAAAAACTGCGGAAGTATCTTTGACCTGTGCTCTAATAATGAACGGAATTCCAATATTGAAAAAAAGATAAAATATTAGAATTACCCGCTTCATAGTATTAAATGTAATTCAAAAATTTTTCCAGATTAACCGGTAACATAATAAACAAGAGCTGAAGCCCCTTTTATTCCAGCATCATTTTTAAGTTTAGCCGGGAGGACCTTAACCCGGTTCTGCAGCGGCTTTAGAACCCGCGAAGAAGTAGTTTTAATAACCTCATCGAATAAAGGTTTACCGAAGCCCGCAACGCCGCCGCCGATGATAAAAGTGCTTACATCGAGCAGGTTGCTGACAGAAGCGAGTGCCGAACCTAAATATCTCCCTACTGCTTTAATAATGGAGATTGCATATTCATCCCCTTCTTCGGCAGCAATATCAATTATTTTCGGTGTAAGATTAACATAATCCTGTTCAATTAATTTATTTATTAAAGAACCGGGGTGATTGGGCAGTTCATCCTTTATGGAGTTTACCAGATACTGATTTCCGATAAAAGCTTCGATGCACCCGAAGGAGCCGCAGTTGCATTTCGGTCCGTCAAAATCGATTGTAATATGCCCAATTTCTCCTGCAGCACCAAATTCTCCTCTATAAATTTTTTTATCGATAATTACACCGCCTCCGACGCCGGTACCTAATGTAACCATTATAAATGAGTCGTATTTTCTGCCTGCGCCGAAAATCATCTCCCCGACGGCAGCGGCATTTGCATCATTCTCCACATGAACCGGAAGATTGAATTCTTTCTTAATTACTTTCCCTAATTCAATTTTTTCCCATCCCGGGAAATTAGGAGGATTTTCTACTGTGCCGGTTTTTAATGTAACAACTCCAGGAGCACCGATTCCAATCCCTTTAACTTTAATTTTGTTTTTATCTAAAACAGAATGTATCCCTTTTTTTATCTGTTTAATAACATTATCCGGACCTTTATCCGCCTCGGTATCCAAAGATGTTTTATACAAAGTCTTACCGTCATTGGATACTACCCCGATTTTTATGCTTGTCCCGCCAAGATCTATACCGACAGCATACTTTATTTTTTTTTGCATTATTGATCCGTGTAAAATTTATAGATTATACTATTTATGCAAATAGTTTGAATTGTAACTTATACAATTATTAGAAGTTTTAATTATTAAACTGCGCACTTACTATTTTTAATTCTTCAGGATAATTTATAACTCCCAGAGAAGTTGACACCGAAGGTTTTGCGTAAAGAGCAATTCTCGAGGAAGTCCTTCCGTAGCCGCCGATATTAAGAACAAGGTTTATTAAAGATTCATAACTTTTTTCTTTAAAGAAAGGAACCAGATCCAAATTAATTTGGAGAGGAAAGATTTCCGTTTCACCGGTGCCGGGGACAGATATAGGCGAAGAAATATTACCTGAAATAGTTTCTTTATCATCAATCAATAAGCGCCAGGGGAAGGATTTTATTGAAGCATTTGTTTTTGCATATCCGCCTTTTCCGTCATTTGGGTTCTTTGCTTCGATGTTAAGTGTAAATGAAACCGGCAGTGATCCCTGTGCGAAAGAGGAAGAAATTTTAAATAGATCCATGGCTTTAAAATCGCTTAATTTTGATTTATTCGAAACTTGAACCCCGCATAAAAGAAAGTTATTTGTTTGACCCAGTTTAAACTTTAGTCGTGCTATATTCATAAAAGTTTCGTATACACTGCATTCCAAGCCGATTAACGAAATTAAGGCGATTAAGAAAAATTTAAAGTATTGCATTTTTCATTCACCCTATTTATAAATTTAAGAAATTAATTGTGATTCAATCCGTTCAATGATTGTTTGAGCCACTTTCAGGGCTTTTAAACCATCTTCCCCGGAAACAACCGGACGTTTTTTATTCAATATTGAATCCACGAAGAGCTGCAGTTCATACTCAAGCGCATTTATTTCTTTGACCTCCGGCTGCTCATATACAAGTTTTTTTCTTTTTTCACCGACGCCTATTTCCCCGAAAGTTATAAGTGAAGAATCGATGCTTTGGTCAAGCGGCAGCAGCTTGTAAATTTCAGATACTCCGGTTATAAAATCCAATGACAAATATGTATCGCGCTGAAAAATTCTCATCTTCCTCATTTTTTTCTGCGAAATTCTGCTTGCAGTTACATTCGCAACAGCACCGTTCTCAAACTGAATCCTAGCATTTGCAATATCGATTGAATCGGACACGACGGCTACCCCGTTTGCATCCACTCTGCTTACATTGCTGTTAACAAGATTAAGAATAACATCAATATCGTGAATCATTAAGTCGAGCACTACAGCTACATCCGTTCCTCTCGGATTAAACTGCGCAAGCCTGTCTGTCTGCACAAACATCGGATTATTAATATATTTCTCTAAAGAAATTAAAGCCGGGTTAAATCTTTCTATATGTCCTACCTGCAGATTTAACTTTTTCTTATTTGAAATATCCACTAACTCTTCGGCTTCGCTTATAAGTGAAGTAATAGGTTTCTCCACGAATACATGAAGGTTATTTTCCAATGCTTTTTTTGCCAGCTTGTAATGTTCGCTTGTAGTTGCAGCAATGGAAACCGCGTGAGATGATTTCATCAAAGTATGCAGATTATTGAAGACTTCCGTATTATATTCACTCGCCGCAGAATCCGCCTGTTCAGGGTTAATATCATAAATTCCGACTAATTCGCAATTCTCAATCTGCTTAAACATTTTAATATGAAGCTTGCCCAAATGGCCGGTTCCGATTACGCCGACTTTCAATTTTTCCATTTATTATTTCCTTAATATTACCTGCTTAAAACCGTCCTGTATCCGATTATCCTGTCATATCCGCCGTAGTTCGGATCTCTATAATAAATAAATATATGATATAAATTTACAGTTTCCCAAAAATTCCCTTCCAGAAGAAGCCAATCGCTGTTTTTTATTTCATTATTTATAACATCAGCCGCTACATACTGGTAATCGTATACTCCTCTTTTCAGCTCAACGGTTTTAGAATAGATTCCGCCGGTATTTTCCATTTCATATTCGGCAAGAATTTTCCAATCGTTGAAAGCGCCGACAAGAAAGATGCTTTGAAATAATTCTTCAGGAGGACGAATAGAGAATTTTACATTTAAATAATCTGCGTATTCATTCCTGTAATTTGTATGAATGTAGCCTCCGTTCAAGTCTTTTCTGCCCGGCCTATAAAATCTTGAATATTCAATTCCGTCAAACTGGGCCCGGACATTTTTACTATTGAACCGATTAATATCCCTTAAATCGGTTTGACGGTATTCATTTCCCGGCTGAATATCCCTGATTATAAATGAAATTTTTCTATCTCCATCCCAATAAAATTGACGCGTGTTTGAATTAAAGTTTTTATCTGCAGCAACCGGATAATCGATTTTTTTATTCTCGACTATTTCTATATGATCGACATAAGCTGGAAAAAACTCTTCCGGCAGATAAAAGTCAGAAGTAATATTAAACACATAACCTACTGAAAGAGGGTAATAAACTTTATCCTCGAGCTGTTCCTTTTTTAGGACTACATTCAAACCTATTTCGTTTTTTATAAAATAAAATCTGCCGGATGCATAAATTTTGGAAGTATCCTGTGAATCTGTAATAAAATATTTCCACTTCCCTGAAAACGGAAAAGTTATATAATTTTCTTCATCCGGAAAACTGCCTTTAAAATGATAACGTGCATCCTGCACTGTAAATGGGAGGAGATCAAAATCCAGATTATAAGCAATATTTTCGCCGTAATTTTGTAGAAAGAGATTATCAACAGGATTCCAATTTTTATCGCAGAATCTAAAAACTATATTTAAATTTGGTTCAAAACTGCCGTTAATATCGAACTCAATGGTTAGTTCCCCCTCGGAGGTAATTACAGGAAGTGAGGCTTCATCCTGGAGCCGGTAAGTTTTTAAAGTTTTTATTTCGAACTGGGCATAACCTGCTTTAAACAAAAAAATTAGGCATAAGAGAAAGAAAAGCTGCTTCAAAATTAATCCTTTAGATGTTAAATATTTCCGCGCATTTAATGGAGCTGTAGGGAACAAAAATTTTTATAAAATGATTTTCCCTTTCGGTTTCAAGAAGCAGCCCGTCTTCAAAAATAGAAATCAGCTTTCCTGTTTTAAAAACAATTTCGTAAAAAGGAAGATTGGATGACGGATCTATGGTAACACCGTAATTTTCGTGCAAAGTTATATTCAGGGTTTTACCCAAATATTCATTCCAATTCATCTTCATGAATTTTTCTCCGCTAAGTAAATTAATCGGAAATCCCAAGCAGCATTTTAAATTCTTTCTTCAACTGATCAAAATCGCTGCATAAATAATATTTTCTTAGAATTTGAGCGGCTTTTACTTTTTCCCCTGCATTAAGATAATTTACATAAGCAGATGCGACCGCTCCTAAAATTTCTTTTGACGATGCACAGCTGTCAGCCTGCCATCCGTATTCCTCTATAAATTCAATTAGACCTTCATTCTCGGATATTAAAAAGTCATACATTTCATCATTATTCAAAAAAAATTCGGAGTTTTCATATTTCCAGCAATTTAAAGGACTAAAGAAAAATTCCGATTTTAAATTATATTTATCGAAATCACAATTACCGGATATAATTATCACTTCATCCGTTTCATCATTAATCTGGAAATTCGGATACATTTTACCGGAGTTAACTGAATCGACCAGGTAAAAAGAATCTACAATATTAAATAGAAAAATTTTATAAACAGGTTCTCCATTAATAGAAATTGAGTCGATGACAATATATTCATCAATGCCATCCATATCGAGATCCGTAGTATACTCTGAAGGATTAAAGAATGATTTTTTAAATATCAATGAATCATACTTATCGTAAGCGGATAGAACATTTCCCACAATTTTTGCGGCGAAGAGATTGAATTCAGTTCGTCTATTCTGACTAAAAGAAACTGCTGAAATTAAAGATAATTGAACAAAAAAAAAGAAAAAAAACTTCATTATAGAGTTAAAATACGGGCATTTTGCTAAATATAAAAGAGCAAATCAATATACCGGCATTATTAAATATTTTTAATTTCATTAACCAATTTTGAAATTGCTTCTTTTGAATCACCGAAGTACATCAAGGTATTCGGCTTAAAAAACAACTCATTTTCAATACCTGCATAACCCGGATTAAGCGAGCGTTTATTAACCACAACTATTTTTGCATAATCAACATTTAGAATGGGCATACCATATATAGGGCTGCTTTTATCATGCCTTGCCGCAGGATTTACAACATCATTTGCCCCAACGACAAATGCAATATCTGTGTTGTTAAAATCGTCGTTAATATCTTCCAATGCATAAAGTTTTTCGTAAGAGACATTTGCTTCAGCTAAAAGCACATTCATATGTCCGGGCATTCTTCCTGCAACCGGATGAATTGCAAAACGGACATTTACTCCTTTCTTTTCAAGAATATTTGTTAAATCTCTTACTGCATGCTGCGCCTGTGCAACTGCCATCCCGTAACCCGGAACAATTATTACATTGCTGGAAACATCGAACAGCATAGCGAGCTCCTCGGAGTCTACCGCTTTCACATCTCCCATTGGGTGCACGACTCCCCCTTCAGGTAAGGAACCTGCCGAAGCCCAACCCCCAAGGAGAACATTCATTAAGGAGCGGTTCATTGCTTTGCACATAATATTCGTTAAAATAATTCCTGATGCACCTACTAGGGCGCCTGCTATAATTAATTCGTTATTCTGCAGAACAAATCCTGTAGTAGAACCGGCCAATCCCGAATATGAATTTAGAAGAGAAATAGCAACAGGCATATCGGCTCCGCCGATCGGAAGCACCAAAAGAATCCCAAGTATTAAGGCTGCGAATGTAATTAATAAAGTTAATTCAACTGATTCTGGATTTGCTGCTACATAGGCACCGGAACCTAAAACAAATAATAAAAGCAAAGCATTCAGGGGATGCTGAAGAGGATACTTAACTACTTTACCGGTCACCAAGCCCTGGAGTTTACCAAAAGCAATCATTGAACCGGTAAATGTAATTCCGCCTATTAGTAAACTTAAAATAATTGCGATACCGGTATTAACCGGGATATTCGGCGTGATCTTATAGAATTCTGATAATGCAACAAGCGTTGATGCCCCGCCTCCGAATCCGTTCAGCATTCCAACCATCTGCGGCATTCCGGTCATCGGCACCTTGAGAGCTAAGATTGTCCCGGCAGCTGAACCAATGATGACACCTATTATTATCCATTCGTATGTTAAAATATGCTGATCAAGAAGAGTAACAATGATAGCTATAGCCATTCCAACAGCTGCATATAAGTTCCCCTGCCTTGCAGTTTTTGGGGAACTTAACTTCTTAATTCCTAAAATGAAAAATATTGATGAAATCAGGTAAGAGATCTCGATTATTATTCTCATATGTCCTACCTCTTCTTAAACATCTTAAGCATGCGGTCGGTTACTAAGAAACCCCCGACGACATTTATCATTGCAAAAATTACTGCGACTAAACCCAAAATTGTGCTGATTGTATATTGTTCCATCCCGGCACTTAACAGTGCTCCTATTATTGTTATTCCGGAAATAGCATTTGAGCCGGACATTAGAGGTGTATGTAATGTAGGTGGGACCTTAGTTATCAGTTCAAACCCTACAAAAATAGCCAGTACAAAGACATAAATTAACATTAAAAATGTTCCATCCATAATATCTCCTAATATTTTAGACTTGATAAAAATTTAATCTTCAAATTTTAATTTCAAATCAGATTTTTCACTCTTTCGTTTACAACTTCCCCGTTGAATGTAATTAATGCTCCCTTTACTATTTCATCTTCCCGATTCAATTCTAATTTTCCATTCTTAGTTATATAAGTGATGAGCGCCAGCAGATTCTTTGCGTACATTTCACTTGAATGAGTAGGCACAAGGCTAGGAAGGTTCGGCTCGCCGATAATTGTTACTCCGTATTTTTTTACGGTTTTTCCTTTTTCGCTCAATTCACAGTTGCCGCCGAATTCAACAGCCATATCAAGAACAACGCTTCCCGGCCTCATATTCTTGATCATTTCTTCCGTAATAAGGAGGGGCGCTTTCTTCCCAGGAACCAAAGCAGTAGTTATAACAATATCTGCCTGTGTAACATGTTTAAAAATTAAATCCTTCTGCTTTTTTAAAAATTCCGGTGAAGCTTCCTTCGCATAGCCTCCTGCATCCTGCATGCTTGCATCGGTTTCAACTTCAATAAATTTTCCGCCGAGCGACTGCACTTCTTCTTTAACAGCAGGTCGAACATCGGATACTTCAACTACTGCTCCCAGCCTCCTGGCAGTTCCAAGGGCCTGGAGCCCGGCAACCCCTGCTCCCATTATAACAACTTTTGCAGGAGAGATTGTACCGGCTGCAGTCATTAGTAACGGGAAAATTTTTCCTAACTCATTAGCACACATAATTACACTTTTATACCCGGCGATGTTTCCCTGGGAACTTAATGCATCCATTTTTTGGGCTAAGGTTGTTCTAGGAATCATATCCATTGAGATGGTATTAATTCCTTTTTCCGCGCACAGTTCTGAAATCTCCGGATAATTTAAAGGATATAAAAATGTAATTAGAAAAGTGCCCTTTTTCATCAAATCGATTTCATTTACCGGCCGCTGGACTTTTAAAATAACATCAGCGGAGGAGTATAATTCTGTAACATTCTCAACTATCTCTGCACCGGCTTCTTTATATTTTTCATCTAAAAAACCGGCATGCAGCCCGGCATTTTTCTCAATGCGAACTTCATAACCAAGCTTTATTAATTTCTGTGCGACTTCTGGAGTTGCCGCCACTCTATTTTCACCCGGTATAGTTTCTTTCGGAACAGCTATTATCAATGTAATTCTCCTCATCAGGGCGGAGAGCCCTGAAAAAAATTAATAAAAATTCCAGTAAAACTAATTGTTTTTTTTAGAAAACGAAATATTCTAAAATTCTGAACAGTCTGAATATCCCGTCGAAAATTGAACGAAAAAGATGTAAATAAAGTAAAAATAACCTCCTAAACTTAGCACAATATTTGAATATTTTATGTGAAGGAAACGAATATGACGATACGTATAACATATAAGATTAATGATTCTGTGGTATCCGAGAGGAAGCTGTTATTCCATAAATTATCTGACCTTACAAGATTTATTTATAGAATAAACTCCAATCAGAGTATTAGAATCATCAACTACCGGATTGTATAAAATTATTTGAATCGGATAAGAACAGCTGATTATTTTTAACCTTCCGCATGTAAGAAGTTCCGAAATTAATTTTTACCGACAAAATCCAAAAGTTTAAACCGCTGAATCAGGCTGTTCGTGAGTTAGACAATGAATCGCTCCTAATCCCCAAACTAAATCAACCGAATGGATCCCAACTACTGAACGATCCGGAAAATTTTCGCTCAAAATACCCAGTGCAGTTTTATCTTTAGGATCATTAAAAGTAGGAACCAGGATATAATTATTTGAAATGTAAAAATTAGCATAACTTGCGGGCAGCCGTTCTCCTTTAAAATACAGCGGATCGGGCATAGGCACTTCGATGACATTCAAAGGCGAACCATCCTCCAATGCGGCTCCATCCAGTTTTTCTTTATTTTCCTTAAGCGCCGAAAAGTTTTCATCTTTCGGATTATTTTCTTGAACAATAATTACCGTATTTTTATTGATAAACCTGCAAAGGTCATCAACATGGCCATGTGTATCATCCCCGGCAATCCCTTTCCCCAGCCAAATAATGTTTGTTATTCCTAAATATTTCTTAAAAACTTCCTCATAATCCTTTTTGGTAAAACCGGGATTTCTCACCTGTATATTCTGATCCAGAAGACATTCTTCGGTAGTAACTAAAGTCCCTGATCCGTTCACATCAATACTTCCTCCCTCAAGAACTACATTAGTTTCTTTGTGATAAGCTTTAAATTCTTTCAGATTTAATTCTTCGGAAAGGAATGCCGGAATTTTTTTGTCTTTTTTGTAGTTGTCATATTTTGCCCAGGAATTGAATTTAAAGCTGATCAAAACCTGCTCCGAATTATTCCATACAAATGCCGGGAATGAATCCCTGGTCCAACCCCTGTTCGTTTTAATTTTGAAAAACTCAACATTATTTAGATCGGTATGGCAATCTTTTAAAACTCTGAAAGCATTTGCCTGCTGTTCTTTATTCTCAACTAAGATTCTTACTTTTTCCCCTTCAGCTATTTTTCTTGTTATCTCTCCGTATACCCAGGGAATCGGCGTAATTTTTCCCGGCCAGTCTTCAACATTATGCGGCCAGCCAATCCATGTTGCTTTATGTTTCTCCCATTCCGCGGGCATCCTTGGATTAAAGTTTTTCAAGAATTCTTCTTCTGCGGCAAAATTGAAAATTCCTCTTTTTTTGCGAAGACGGGGTTTTTTTAAAATTTTACTTTTCATAAAAATTAATCGGAAAACTTAGTTGATATTTTATTGAACAAACATAAATATTTAGAAATTATTCATCGATAAATCTTTTATTTATATCAATATAAGAATCAATCCGGCGGTCTCTTAAAAACGGCCAATTGTGCCGTACGTAATCAATTCTTTCCAAATCGATTTCACCTAAAATAACTTCTTCTTTATTTTCAGAAGCTTGAGCAATGATAATGCCTTGAGGATCGGATATGAATGACGAACCCCAAAATTGTATTCCGGCAGAATCTTCCGACAGCTTTTCAAGTCCTGCCCTGTTTACTGCCGCAACATATACTCCGTTTGCAATAGCATGTCCTCGCTGTATTGTTCTCCATGATTCAAGCTGTACTGCTCCATGTTCCTCTTTTTCGTGCGGATGCCAGCCGATGGCAGTTGGATAAAATAGAATACTAGCACCTTTTAAAGCCGTTAATCTCGCACTTTCCGGATACCATTGATCCCAGCAAATCAATGTACCGATCTTTCCGTATTCGGTATTAAAAGATTTATATCCGAGATCTCCCGGAGTGAAATAATATTTTTCGTAATAAGCCGGGTCATCCGGTATGTGCATTTTTCTGTATAGACCTGATATTTCCCCCGAAGCATCGATTAAAACCAGGCTGTTATGATAAACACCGGCCGCACGTCTTTCGAATACGGGAGCAATTATAACAATATTATTTTTCTTTGCCTCCGCACTCAAAGTATCAGTTGTTGGTCCGGGAATAGTTTCGGCAAGGCTGAAGTATTTAGTATTTTCTTCCTGGCAGAAATATTGAGAACGGAAAAGTTCCGGGAGGCAGATTACCTCCGCACCTTCCTTAGCCGCTTTATTAATCCAGGAGACTGCATTTTTCATGTTCTCTTCAGGGTTTGAATTCATGCTTAATTGAAGCAGCCCTGCTGTAAATTTCTTTTTGCCGTTCATTTATTCAGCTGAATTTGTTAATAGCCAAATGTTGAAACTAAAATTCCGCTAGAATTATATTCTTTGCTCCTCTGAAGCCTATCCTCCTCAAAATATTCTTCTTTCTTTATAGATCCGTTGCTGAAGAAAGTCCTGACCCATCCTTCGAGTTTTCCGTTCAAATAATTTTCTTTCTGTACAACTGCACCGTATAAACCGTAGATTATTTTTTCTCCCGTTCTTTTACCGTTGATGAAATATTCTTTTGTCTTTATAAGTCCGTTCTCATGATATGTTTTAAATTCCCCGTTTAGAATATTATTCACGTAATACCCTGAGGATTGCAAAATCCCTGATTTGTAATATGTCAATCCAATGCCGTTTCTTTGGTTATCTTTATAAGTGTACTGGGACATTAATTCGCCGGTTTCAAAATAATACTTTGTCAATCCTTTTTGAATCCCTTTGATGTAATCCTTTTCGATCTTTATGCTCCCGTTTTCAAAATACTCAATCGATTTTCCGTTGAGAGTATCATTCGAATAATTCCATTCCTCTTTTAGATATCCGCTCTCATAATAAAATTTTGCATAGCCGTCTTTCAGGCCGTTTCTATAAAAGATTTCTTCCTTCAACGAACCGTGGTCATAATAATTTCTAACGGTTTTAGATTCTTCCTGAAGCTTTCCGCGGTAATCGAATTTTACTCTGTTCAGCAATTCTCCGTTTGCATATTCATCTTTAACGCGGAGAAGCCCGCCCATGTCATAAATCCTTACTTCATTCTCAAGTTTATCATTAATATAGAAAGCTTCCAATGCAACAGTTCCGTTCTCATGATAAACGCGTGTAATCCCATGAAGTTTCCCGTCCACAAATCTTTTTTCAACTTCAAGTTTGCCCGACTGGTAATATGTTTTGGAAACATCGCGGAGTGCACCGTCAACATAATTCCATTCACCCTGAAGCTCTCCTGTTTTATAGTAAGTATAAGTTATCCCTTCAAGCTTTCCGTTAAAATAATTCTGTTCGGCCCAAAGCTCTCCCGACTCATAATACCATTTTGAGATTCCCTCTTTCTTTCCGTTTTTATAATTCCACTCCCTACTGACTTTCCCATCCGGGAAATACCATGTTGAATTTCCCTCCTCCTTCCCCTGGAAAAAGCGCCATTCTTTCCAAAGTTTTCCGTCAGGATAGTATTCTTTGTACAAACCGTGCAGTTTCCCGTCCCAATAATCGCCCTCGGTTTTTATTATTCCACCCGGATAATAAGTCCTTTTCACTTCAACCTGAGCGGTTAAAAAATTATCAAAATGTATAAAAAGCAAAACCGATATTAAAAGTATTTTTCGCATCCGTTAGTCAATGAATGTTTATAAATTCCTGCAAAATTAAAACTAATTTGTTTCCGGGAAAATTGAGAAATGAATAATTGATTTTTGCATGCATGTTTTTTTTGCTACTGTCTTGTTGCAAAACCTGATTTTTCTATTAATCTTTTGGCTTTTTCGGCAGTTTCGGATGTATTAAAAGAAATCCTGAATGTTCCGCCGGCTCCTTCCCGGATTTTAAGAAGCTCTATATCTTTTATGTTTATAGAATTCTCATATAAAACCGTAGTTAACTTGCTGAGAACCCCGGGTTCATCTTTTACATAAACATAAAGATCAAAAAGCGGATTCAAAAAGCCTTTTGTATTTTTCGGAATTTCATCCCTCTTCCGTCCTGCCGCTTCGAAAAGTTTTTTCAGCGAAACAAGATCATCTTTCATCATCAGGTCAATAATCTCTATCATTGCGAGATTAAATTTACTGAGTGCCTGAAGAATAGATGTTTTATTATTTTTTATAACGGGCTCCCAAATATTATAATCACTTGAAGCAATACGAGTCATATCCCTAAAACCGCCCGCTGCAAAATCCAAAAAATTTATATCGCTGTCTTCGCTTACCGCATTAACTAGTGCAATCGAAACCAATTGCGGCAAATGGCTTACGTTAGCGACAATTTCATCATGAAGAAACGGGTTCAAAAATTTTATCCGGGCACCAATACCTTTAATTATTTCCAGGAGTGTGTTATAATTTTCATTATTAATTTTATTGTCTGATAAAATATAAACTGCATTCTGAAATAAAAGCGGATCTGAATTTTCATAGCCGCCGACTTCCTTACCCGCCATCGGGTGCCCGCCCACATACATTCCCAGGCTTTTCATACTTCTCCATTTTTCTTCAAATATCCCTTTAACGCCGCAGACATCCGTTATAATAGAATCTTTTTTTAACAGAGGAGTAATTTTTGAAAATACCCGGAAGGATAATTCAGTAGGAAGGCAGAGAAACACTATATCCGAATTGCCGGCCTCTTCTTCCGAATTTAATACAGCATCAATCACTCTTTCCTGCAGTGCCAGGCCGGAGATTTCTTTAACATCGTAGCCGCTTATCGAATAAGATGAGTTGAAATTCTTAACAGCTTTAGCCAAAGAACCGCCGATAAGTCCAAGTCCGAATATTGAAATGTTTTTCATGAATTTAATTTCATCAGAGATTGTTTTTACAGCGAGCTTTAAGAAAAATCCAAAAAACAATCCGCAGTATGGAACTACATTTTCCTTCCTATTACTTCGGCAATTAATTTTACCTGTTTCATTAATTCAGCAAACTGGTCAGGAAGAAGCGATTGAGGCCCGTCGGACAAAGCTTTTTCAGGTTCATTGTGCACTTCAACCATAATTCCGTCTGCACCCGCGGCAACGGCTGCCCTGGCCATCGGCAGGACTTTATCTCTCAGTCCCGTAGCATGAGACGGATCGGCAATTACCGGCAGATGACTTCTTTTATGCACAACAGGAATTGCCGAGAGATCGAACGTATTCCTTGTATAAGTTTCAAAAGTTCTAATCCCTCTTTCGCAGAGCATCACCTGCTTATTCCCGTTCGATAAAATATATTCTGCAGACATCAACAGATCTTCAACCTTTGCAGCCAAGCCTCTCTTAAGCATTATCGGTTTTGTAGTTTTTCCGAGGTCACGGAGCAGGGAAAAATTCTGCATATTACGTGCACCGATCTGGAAAATATCGGTATACTGTTCGATTAGGGAGATTTGGTTTGTCTCCATCACTTCGGTAATAACCAGGAGATTAAATGTATCCGCCGCTTTCCTTAGGAGCTTCAATCCGGTCTCACCCATTCCCTGGAATGAATAAGGTGAAGTACGGGGTTTAAATGCGCCGCCCCTTAAAATTTTCGCTCCGGCTTTTGCAACAATTTCCGCAATTGAAAAAATTTGTTTTTCATTCTCCACCGAACAAGGCCCGGCCATCATCACAACATCGACAGAACCAATTACAACACCGGCGATTTTAATTTCAGTATTTTCTTTTTGAAAACTCCTGCTCGCCAGCTTAAATGGCTCGGTTATTTTATAAACTTCCGCAACGCCATCAAGGATTTTTATATTCCTGATATCAAAATCGAGCTGAACGCCGATTGCACCTAGAACAGTAGTTTCCACACCTGTCGATTTATGCACCGCAAATCCGAAATCCTCCAGGTGCTTAATTACATTTTCAAGCTGTTTGTCGGATATGTTTTTTTCAAGCACTACAACCAATTTTTATTCTCCGTCTTTTTTAGTGAAAATTTTTTTCTCCGGCTTCAATCATTAAAGCGATATGGTCTTCCTTAGTCGGAATCGCACACGAATACTCCGGGCTGTATGCGCAGTAAGGATTGTATGCTAAGTTAAAATCTATAGTATAAATAAAATCATTATCCGGATTCAAATTAAAGTCCAGATACCGGCCTACACCGTAAGTTTCTTCGCCGGTAGTTTTGTCTGTAAACCAGATGCTGTAATATTCTTCCCCCTCATCACCAAAACCTTTATAAACATTTAATTTGTATTCTGTGTTATGATGATTGAACTTTACGTAACCGTATTTTACAGTTTTTCTTTCTTCCCCTTTTGTTCCAAATACTTTGATTGTATCTTTCTGCTCATATTCAAAAAGTCTGCTTTTAAAGACAAAATCAGGATTAGGATCGTAATAATTTAACGGCTCGAAATTTACTTTCCCCTTATAATTAAAAGGGGATTCAGGATTGTTCTTCATATATTCATCTTTTCCGGCTCTATATTTTTCAATCTCTTCAATATATTTTTTTTCCTCCGGACCATAATTTCTTCCGCAGGAGGCTATCAGCATCAAACCAGCTAAAAATGACAAGGGAACCGTTTTGACAAATCTTTTCACAAAAATTTCTATTCCAAAGCTATTTGAATGTCAAATTTATCAAAATTAAATTACTGTTAAAACGAAAAGTTCGGGGATTTATTGCGATCTTTAATACAGCATAAACCTTAGAAAGCATATGTTTTGTGATAATTTTGTGATGCATTTTCGCTTAAAACTCTTTAGCTTGATTGAAGGTGAACAAGATGAAAATCATTTTATTATTAATTGCACTTAACTTCGCTAGCTTTTCAACTTCTTCGGCACACGTCGGCTTAAATTATCCTATAGGCGACGAAGAGTTTAAAGCCGGCACTACAATTAATATCCGGTGGTACATTGCCATAGATCATGGAGAATGCAGCTGGAACATATATTTTTCACCCGATAACGGATATAGCTGGACAATAGTTGCCGAAAACCTAAGCAAATCTCAATTGGAATACCTTTGGACAATTCCAGAAGTTTCAACTGCTTCAGCAAAGATTAAGATCATTCAAAATAATTATATCGGAATTAAATACGAAACTGAAAGCGGAAATTTCAAGATATCCGCAGTAACCGCAGGAATTCCATCCGAAGTAAATGAGCTTAATAAATATTCACTCTACCCTGCTTATCCAAATCCGTTCAATAGTTCGACAAGAATTACTTTCAACCTGCCTCAGGATGAGCAAGTTCAATTAACTATTTACAATATTGCCGGTGAAAAAATAACGAGCCTGTTAAATGAAGATATTTCCGCCGGTTTACACTCAATAGATTGGAATGCGGGCGGATTAACAACGGGTGTTTATCTGTATTCAATTCAAACAAGAAATTTTTCACAAACCAGGAAAGTAATTTTAATTAAATAGCTAAACGGGCTTTTCCTATAAATTAATTAACATCTTTTACTTTTTTCTTAAGCTCGCTGAGTTTATTCAAAGCTTCAAGGGGAGTGAGGTTATTAATCTCCATTTCATTTATTTCCTTTCTGATCTCATCATCCTTGAATTCAAAAAGGCTGATCTGGTTCTCAAATTCCGGTTTAAGCTTTCTTAATTTCTCCTTTTTAATTTCGTAAGGGGTTAGTTCTTTGCTTTCAAGATTCTGAAGAACTTCCTTTGCCCGGTTAGTAATAAACTTCGGCAGCCCCGCCATTTGCGCCACCTGGATACCATAGCTGTGATCCGCTCCGCCGGAATTTACCTTGTGAAGAAACACCACTTTATCATCATACTCGCGGACTTCAACCTTGTAATTTTTTATTCTGGGAAATATAGCCGACATTTCATTCAGCTCATGATAATGCGTGGCAAATAAAGTTTTCGCAGCAACACCGGGATTTTCATGAAGGTATTCGGTAATAGCCCATGCAATAGAAATCCCGTCGAAAGTGCTTGTCCCTCTTCCGATTTCATCCAGAAGAATAAGACTTTTACTTGTTGCATTATTTAAAATGTTTGCCGCTTCCTGCATCTCAACAAGGAAAGTGCTTTCACCGGCGGTAATATTATCGCTCGCACCGACTCTTGTAAATATTCTGTCAACCAGCCCGATTTTTGCTTTCTTTGCCGGAACAAATGAACCGATCTGTGCAAGCAGAACAATTAAGCCGATCTGCCGCAGATAAACAGATTTTCCGGCCATATTCGGCCCGGTTAAAATAATTATTTGATCGGCGGACAGATTCATTCTGCAGTTGTTCGGTGTAAACTTTTCTCCCGGCGGAAGAATTCTCTCTACAACAGGATGCCTCCCTTCGATAATCTCCAGTTCATCACCTTCATTTATCTCAGGTTTTACGTATTGATACTGTTCGGCGCAGTCTGCAAGAGAAATAAAACAATCGAGCATGCCGATTAACCTTGCATTCTGCTGTACTGCTTCGGCTTCCTCAGCTATCATTAATCTTATTTCATTAAAAAGCTGAGATTCCAGTTCATAAATTTTTTCTTCCGCATGAAGTATTTTATCCTCATAAGTCTTTAATTCAGGAGTAATATATCTCTCCGAATTTACAAGCGTCTGTTTGCGTATATAATTTTCCGGAATTTTATCCTTATGAGCGTTGCTTATTTCAATAAAATATCCGAATACTTTGTTGTAGTTGACTTTTAAAGTCTGAATTCTTGTTCTTTCTCTTTCAGTTTTTTGGAGATTTGCAATCCAGTCTTTACTATTAAGTGAAATGTCTCTAAGCTCATCAAGTTCGGCGCTGAAACCGCTTTTTATTATCCCACCTTCCGTAATGCTTAACGGGGGAGAATCCACGACCGCCTTATCAATTTTTTCCGTTAGAGATTCCAGCGGCATTAAACTTTCAGCAATCTGTATAAGAGTTTTTACTTCTGCTCCCCGCAGCAGATTTTTTATCGAAGGAATTTTTTTTAAGGATGTTTTTATATTTATGATTTCACGGGGGTTTGCCCGTCCGGTGCAGACTTTTGAAATCAATCTCTCCAGGTCGCCTATTCCTTTAATTTCCTCCAGCAGATTTTTTCTTAAAATTTTATTCTTGAAAAGCCCTTCAATGCTTTCCTGTCTTTTTTGAATTGGTTCAACTTTTCTTAAAGGAGCTGAAATCCATTTCTTAAGAAGCCTACCTCCCATTGCTGTTTCGGTTTTATCGAGTATTGAAATCAGCGACCCTTCCCTTCCCCCTTCAGCCATTGAAAAAATAATCTCAAGGTTTCTTTTTGTGGAATAATCTAGGATCATGAAATCGGAAGGATTATAAGCGGAAATTTTATTAAGATGTGAAAGATTGGCTTTTTGTGTTTCCTGAAGGTAGTTTAAAATTACTCCGCTCGAAATTATTCCCGCCGCAAAATCCTGGATACCGAATCCTTTTAAGTTAACCGTTTTAAATTGCATGAGCAGCAGTTCTTTTGCATATTCGTAATTAAAAATCCAGTCATCAATTTTGGTTATCCTGATTGCCGAATTAATTTTTTGAACCAAAGGAATCAGTTTATCTTTATCTCTTTTTTGAATCAGGATCTCGGAAGGGGAAATAGACTCAATCTGCTGACGGATAGAATCTTCTTCAATTTCATATGTAAAAAATTCTCCGGTGGAAATATCGCAGAATGAAATACCTGCCTGTCCTTCCTTGATGCATACAGACATCAGGTAATTATTTTTTTTATGATCCAGAAGCTTTTCGGAAAAAGCAACACCAGGAGTTATTACCTCGATTACATCCCGTTTAACAATTCCTTTTGCAAACTTGGGATTTTCCATTTGTTCACAGACTGCCACCCTGTATCCGGCTCTAACAAGTTTAGGAAGATAAGCATCAATTGCATGATGCGGGAATCCGGCCAAAGGAACATCTTCCGCAGCGCCGTTTGCACGTTTTGTTAAAACAATACCGAGTACCTTTGCAGCAATCTTTGCATCCTCTTCAAAAGTTTCAAAAAAGTCGCCTACCCGGAAGAGCAGAATCGTATCCGGATGCGCCTGTTTGATCTTATAATACTGAGTCATTAACGGAGTCTGCTGCATAGCATTTATTTAGTTTAACAAAACATAAAATACTCTAATATGAAAAGAATATCAATTAATAATGCCGGATAATTTTTTAAGCTTTTAAAGTATTACTAAAAAAATCTTAATATTCATTTTAATTAAAAATTCCCGGTAGGTTTTTTTGAGAACCTTGCAAAAACAGCCGGAATGCATAATTTACTTGAAATAAAAAAGAATTTCGCTATATTTCTATTATTAAAATTGTTCACTTCTCTTTTAATTTCTAATCATTTTTTCTGCCGGAGAATTGTGAAAGAGGAATATCATAAATGGTTTACCCAATATCTCAACCGGGAATTCGAAATGCTTGTATTCGGACATTCCGGTTATCCGGTTATCTTATTCCCCGCTGCTAAAGGTCGTTATTATCATTGCAAAGACTTCGGATTAATCAATTCTGCTTCTCAATTAATTAATGAAGGAAAAGTAAAAATATACTGTCCCGACGGAATAGATTGGGAAAGCTGGTACAACTTTTCAATTGACCCCGCAGAGAGGGTAAGGACACATATTGCTTATGAAAATGTAATTCTGTTTGATGTAATTGAATTTGCAAAGCATGAAACCGGTTTTAGAAAAGTAGCCGTAGCCGGCTGCGGCTTCGGCGGTTACCATGCTGTAAATATTGGCATGAAGCATCCTGATAAAACCGGTTATCTATTCAGCATGAGCGGGACATTTGATATTAAGCAATTTATAATGGGCTATTATGATGACAACTGTTACTTTAATAATCCCCCGGATTATTTGCCGAATTTAAACGATCCCTGGTACCTTGATAGAATAAGACGAATGGGAATTATCCTCGGAGCGGGAGAGCATGATTTCTCGCTGGAGGAAAATAAAAGATTATCCGGCATACTAAACCAAAAAGAGATTAACCACTGGCTGGATATTCGCCCGGGCGCAGCCCATGATTGGCCTGTATGGTGCCGGATGTTTCCTCATTATCTTTCACAGATAGCTGAATAATGTTTTAATAAATACCGCTTTATCTGCCTAAAACATTGTAAAAAATTATATGAAAAATAAAAAATTATTCAGTATAGGAATTGAAGAAGAATTCCAGATTATTGATCCGGAAACACGGGATCTTCATTCCCATATAATGCAGATTTTCGAGGAAGGCAAGATTATCCTTGCAGAGCATATTAAACCGGAGCTGCATCAATCGGTTGTGGAAATGGGAACCGATGTCTGCAGTGGTATAAAAGAAGCAAGAAGTCAAGTTGTAAAACTGAGGAGCTATCTGGCAAAACTGGCAAATAAAAATAATATGCGGATCGCTGCTGCCGGTACACATCCTTTTGCCCACTGGAAAGATCAGGGAATAACACAAAATCCAAGGTACAAAGTAATAGTCGATGAAATGCAGGACGTCGCACGTGCAAATTTAATTTTCGGGCTGCATGTGCATATAGGTATTGATGATAAAGAAACTGCAGTTCATATAATGAATGCCGCGAGATATTTTTTACCCCACATTTTTGCTTTATCCACTAATTCTCCTTTCTGGATAGGCAGAAACACCGGGTACAAATCATTTAGGTGCAAAGTTTTTGACCATTTCCCAAGAACCGGGATACCCGATTACTTTTCAAGCTGGGGAGAGTTGGAAAGTTTTATTAATCTTTTAATTAAAACAGGCTGCATTGATAATGCGAAAAAAATTTATTGGGATATCCGTCTGCATCCATACTATGATACTCTTGAGTTCAGGATATGCGATATACCGATGAGGGTAGATGAAACAATTGCCATTGCTGCTTTGATCCAGGCGCTCGTTGCAAAACTATACAAGCTGATGAAACAAAACCTGGGATTCAGATTATACAGGAGAGCTTTAATCTCTGAAAACAAATGGCGTGCATCCCGATACGGACTCTCGGCTAAATTAATAGATTTCGGGAAAAAGGAAGAAGTCGACGCAAAAAAATTAATCTGTGAACTACTGTATTTTGTCGATGATGAAGTTGATCAGCTTGACTCCAGATGGGAAATTCAATATGTAAGAAAAATAATCGAAGATGGTACCGGGGCAGACAGGCAGCTAGCTGTCTGGAATCAGTATCATGATCTAAAAAAAATTGTAGATTACATTATTGAAGAAACCTATATCGGTTTAGATGAAAATATTTAACGCTGGTTTTTTTTATAAGAATGAGGATACGATGAGAGAAACAACTAAAAATGTCGACTTTGATACAGAATTATCTTTGGGAGCTTACAATGCCGTAAATGTCAGCTTAAGATTAAAACCTGAAGAAAGAATAACCATCATTACAGACGAAGATACTCTTGAGATAGCAGCATCACTGGTAAACGAAGTCGAGAAAGTCGGTTCCAATTATAGATTGTTTGTTCTTGAAGATGCAGCAAACCGTCCTCTAAAGAAAATGCCTGAAATAATAATAAATGATCTGATAAAATCACAGGTCAGCATTTTAGCTGTCGTTCCGCAAAAAAATGAGCTCGGTTCCAGGATTCAAGTAATGTCTGTTGTTAATAAAAATAGAATTAGGCACGCACATATGGTGAATATAAACAAGCAAATTATGCATGAAGGGATGAGGGCGGATTTTAACGAAATTGACCGCCGGAGTCAGAAGCTTCTTGAAAAAGCAGTGAATACAAAACAGATAAAAGCTAAATCTGAAGGAGGCACAGATATAACTGCAGAATTTTCTTCAGCTATTAAATGGATAAAAACCAGCGGGATTATTTCCCCCGATATGTGGGGTAATTTGCCAGGCGGTGAAATTTACACGGCTCCCCATAACTTAAATGGAAGATTTGTTGCGGATGGAGTAGTCGGCGATTATTTATGTCAGAAATTCGGCGATTTAAAAGATAATCCCTTACTCATTGATATAGAAAATAATAGAATTAAAAATTTGTATTGTGAAAATGAAGAACTGCTGGATGATTTTGCTGCATACACTGTGACAGATGAAAACAGTAACAGGGTTGGTGAATTGGGCATCGGTACAAACACTGAAATTAAAAATATCATTGGAAATATTTTGCAGGATGAAAAAATTCCCGGATTACATATCGCATTTGGCCATCCGGACGGCGAACATACGGGAGCGGACTGGATTTCTTCTGCGCACATTGACTGCGTTGGACGCTATTTTGATATCTGGATGGATGATGAAAAAATAATGGAAAACGGAAAGTTCCTTATTTAATTATTTACATTTTAAAATTGTTTAATTGATCAATTGTTTAATTATTGTTTCGCTAATCGATCGAACAAAATAAAATTAAGATAGATTAAATGATTCCTGAACTCCGTAAAAAATACAATGCCGAATTTTCGTATGAAAAATATGAAAATTTTTTAAATGATCTGAATACATCTAAAATGTACCCTGTCGCTCTGCCCATTTCGGAAACTCCTTTATTCCTTTCTGAAGATCTCATAGAAAAATTGAAGGCTGCATCAAAGGAGATAATATCACAGCTGCAGACAGATGAATTCAAAAAGTACTCGGAATCAGCCGTGCCGCAGGATTTTTATGTGCCCAACGAAGATGAGCATTCTCTCTTTCTTTTACTGGATTTTGCAGTTTGCCGGAATGAGAGAGGATTAATTCCTATGCTGGTTGAACTGCAGGGTTTCCCATCTCACTTTTTTATTATGAGTTTTTTAGAAGAAAAATATAGAAAACATTTTTCTGTCCCCGACAGCCTCACAACATATTACAGCGGGTTGAATAAAGATTCTTATATAGATTTTATAAAAAAAATCTTATTGAACGGTTCGGATCCTGAAGAAGTTATCCTTCTTGAGGTACAGCCGGAAAAACAAACCAGCAGAATCGAGTTTGCATGTACAAAAGATTTAACGGGGATCGATCATATAGATCTATCCGCTGTAATCAAGAAGAAAAATAAATTATATTATAAAAAGAACGGCAGGGAGATAGAGATAAAAAAAATTTACAGCCGTGTAATCCAGGATGAATACGTGAAGAAGAATATTCAGTTTAATTTTAAGTTTACAGATGATCTGGATGTAGAATGGATTGGTCATCCGAACTGGTTCTATAAAATCAGCAAGCATACTCTCCCTTTTCTGAAAGGGAATAATGTACCGCCCTCCGTTTTCTTAAAAAATTATGATGAGATTCCCGATGATCTGGAAAATTATGTATTGAAATCGGTTTTTTCCTACGGCGGAAAGGACGTTGAAATTAGTGTAGACAAAGAGATGATTGAGATGAATAAAGATAAATCAAATTATATACTGCAGAAAAAAATTGAATACGC
>DAISZW010000006.1:0-2443 GCA_036824595.1 Ignavibacteriaceae bacterium | reverse complement strand
GAACTTCGTAAAAAATATAACTCCGAATTCACGGAAAAAAAATATAATGATTTTGTAAACGACCTTCTTGCCTCAACAATTTATCAGCTCGATTTCAGGGTATCTGAAACACCGTTGTTTCTTACAAAAGAGCTGACTGAAAAACTGATTAAAGCGTCGGAAGAAATTGTTTCCCAGCTGCAATCAGAAGAATTTAAAAAAAAATCGAAATCAGCTGTACCGGCAGAGCTGTCTGAGCATAATGATGATAATCATCCCTCTTTTCTCCAAATCGATTATGCAATTTGTAAAGAAGGGAAAGAATACGTTCCAAGGCTGATTGAACTCCAGGGATTCCCTACTACCTATTGCTTTCAAGCCCTTAAAAGTGAAAAATACAGAGAATATTTTTCTATACCCGATAATCTGACATCTTATTTTAACGGGATGAATAAACGGAGTTATCTGGATCTTCTTAGCAGCATTTTGCTCGGAGATGCCGATCCTGAAAATGTCATTCTTCTGGAAATAGACCCGGAACATCAGAAGTCAAGAAGCGATTTTATCTGCACTAAGCAGATGATAGGTATAGATACTGTAAATATTTCGGAAGTTCTAAAGAAGGGAAAAAAATTATTTTATAAGAAAAACGGGAAAGAAATCCCGATTAAAAGAATTTATAACCGCGTCATTTACAACGAATTAATAAAAAAGAATATCAGACTGAATTTCAAATTTACCGATAAGTTAGACATTGAGTGGGTAGATCATCCGAGCTGGTTTATGAGAATCAGCAAACACTCTCTACCCTTTTTGAAAGGTGAATTCATTCCTGTTACTTACTATTTATCGGAGTTAGATAAATACCCTGATGACATAGAGAATTTTGTTCTAAAACCACTTTATTCATTTTCAGGATCAGGAGTCATATTAGACATTAATGTAGAGATGCTTGATAAGATTAATGACAAATCGAATTACATACTTCAGAGAAAGGTTGAATATGCTCCTTTAATTGAGACACCGGACGGATACTCGATGGCTGAAATAAGGATGATCTTTTTCTGGGAGCATCGTCCGCTGCTCGTAAATAATTTGGTACGAATGAGTAAAGGGAAAATGATGGGTGTTGATTTCAATAAAAATAAAACATGGGTCGGATCTAGTGTTGCCTACCACCATCTAACAAAAAAGTAATTTGCAAAATATTATCGGCTGCGAATAAAAACTAGAAGCCGGCCCCTTTAACATTTACTTTAACCCTGCACAAATAATTATGCGCCGTCATATAAAGTTCATTCCCATCTTTCCCGCCGAATTTACAATTTGCAATGAGAGTACCGGTATCAACACTTCCCAGATGTTTTCCTTCAGGTGAAAAAATCATTACACCGCCGGGTCCAGTTGCCCAGATATTTCCTTTTTCATCAACCGCCATTCCGTCGCAGCCGCCGTCTTTGCCGTATTTTTTAAATCCGGTTGCATCAAAGAAAATTCTCCCATTGCCCGCAGTTCCGTCTGATTCCAAATCAAATCTCATTAAGATTCTTCTCTCTCCTGAATTTGCGACGTATAAAGTCTTTTCATCGGGAGAAAGAGCAATTCCGTTAGGATAGTCTAATTCCTTGGTAATCAATTCAATACTTCCATCCGGTTTTAAATGATAGACACCGGAGAAATCAAGTTCTTTACCCGGATAATCGGGACCCTTTAATCCGTAAGGCGGATCGGTAAAATAATAGTGGCCTGCAGAGCTGATTACAACATCATTCGGGCTGTTTAATTTTTTACCTTCAAAGGATTCGACTAAAATTGTTTTTGACCAATTCTCTCTGCTCAATTGAGCTATGCAGCGGTTGCCGTGATCGCAAAGTATAAGCTGATTATCAACAGGATTTATGAATAAACCGTTGCTGCCGTAATCGCCGCCGAAAGGTTTGCTGCCAAGCGAAAAACCGGCGGGCCTTAAGTAAACACTTAAACCTTCAGCTTCATTCCATTTGAATACGGTATTTTTGGGGATATCTGTAAATAAAAGGTAACCGCCGTCTTTCACCCATACGGGTCCTTCAGACCAGCCGAATCCTTCAGCTAGTACTTCAATAACCGCATTATCCGGAATGAGTGCGTCAACAGCTTGATCTTCCCGATATATTTTACCTGTTGTTTTCATTTCCTGGGATAAAGAAAAAGAGCAGATAAATATAATTACCGCAGCGGAAAACCATAATCTAAGCATTATCTCCTCCATTAATTCTATTATTCTGAAAGTAAATTATTTCTGAAAGGCGTGCCGATGAAAATGATTCTGAAAATTAAAGGATTTTAAAGAAATGAGCAAAGAAATTGATGCGAAACCAATTAATTAATTTATTTAATATTAGGAAAATCTTATGGCAAGTTATTTCAGCAAAATCATCTTCTTTATATCTGAATAATTCCCCGCTGTTAATTTATAGAAATA
>DAISZW010000058.1:0-18018 GCA_036824595.1 Ignavibacteriaceae bacterium | reverse complement strand
TAGAAGAATTGGCTCAAAAGATCGCAAAGGAATTAGAACTGATTAAAAAATAATTACCTTACTCTATCATTCAGTATAAGTAGCAGATAATTGATGTAATCGAAACGCAAGAGAATATCTTACGTGGAAAATACCAAGCTTTTTCTTAACTATTTTTTTTACTTCATTAAAATCATCTTTTTGGTTGAAATATATTCGCCGGCTTGTATTCTATATAAATAAATTCCGCTTGCCAGACCGGCTGCGTTGAAATTTATAGAATATCTCCCGGGTATGATTTCTTTATTAATAAGAGTTGCAACTTCACTGCCGAGGATATCGTATATTTTTAAAGTAACATGCGCCGCTTTTGAAATAACATATTCTACTGTGGTATTAGGATTGAATGGATTGGGATAATTTTGGCTCAGTTCAAATGAATAGACCAGGGTATTTTCATTTTTAGTTCCTGTTGTTCCCTCTTTATAATTTAAAACTTTCCATCCTTTATTATTACTTTCATGTATTTCATCAATTGCATTATCAGGATCCAGTACTACATAAATTCTCGGAAAGTAGGGCGTACTTTCAGGAAGAGTCCAGTCAAAGCTAATTATTCTACTTCCGCGTGCTTCAATAAAATCATTTGTGGAAAATGTGGTTTTACCATCTGTGCTTTCAATTAAAGTTCCGCCATTATCAGGATCCTCTAAATAAAATCTTGCATTCACCTGTCCGGAGGTATTCAATAAACTATAATTGTGTATCCTTGCTTGAACATTTACTATATCTCCAGGTTTTGGTTCGTCAGGATTAAATAAAATTTCTTTTGTTTGCTGCCGTTTAGAATCATCACTTAAACCAAATCCTTTTTCGGGATCCAATCTCCAAGGAAGGATCAAAGCAGGGTCTGGTTTATTGCTGTAGCTTTCCTGCCACCATGTTTGCGGAACTCCAATACCGGATGGTCTTGGGTTAACCGCATAATCAAGCACAAGTGCGCCATTCTTTGCCCAGTATGCATAAGGAATAACCGAGTAATAAGTTTCTCCAATACTGAGATCAATTGAAGCAAGATTTACTTCCAGCCCTTTACTATATGTTACTTTGTTTGTTCTAGTAGAAACCGAACCCTGAGTGTATTTGCCATGGAATTCAAAATTTGGAATATATTTGAAAGGTATATTGAAGCTAAGGGATGCTCCTATCGACCATTCTTCTTCTTCTGTAATTGTCGTTTCGGTTGAATTTTCATTTTCCAGTGTCCAGTTAAAGCTTGAATTTGAACCAAGGGTAAATTCATCTGAAGTATTCCATTTTACTTCTGCTGCCAGCGCAGAGTTTTCTCCCGGAGATGATACCTGTCTGTAAGATAAAATATTGCCAACTTCGTGGTCGGGTAAGTATTGTTCTGCCTGCGGACTTTTACTTGGAAACCACGATCTTGTTTTTAAACCAGGAGAAAGTACCAATGTGTATCCCTGGATTGTATCATTGGCGATTACCGGATACTCCCAGATATCGTAATTAACTATTGTTGCATAAATATAATCATCATTTGTAGCAGTAATATTTTGACTTACCTTATATGTATTTTTACTAGATTCTTTTTTTGAAAATTTTCTCCCATATTCTCCTTCAATTTTTGCCTCAACACCGATTTTCAGCCCGGGAATTGTAAAACCACCGGATACACTGCCTCCAACAACCCAGTCGCTGTGTATCTCGGTTTCAACTTCTATCTCTGATTCCGATTGAGTAAAATATTTTGAATAGAAATCACTAGACTGTCCATTATAGCTCCGGTTAATATCATAAGCTGAACTATTAAGAACATCAAAATGAGTGGGCGGTGCATTAAGAATAACTAACGGCTGAACAATATCGGTTGCATTATAATATTTTGGGGTTCCAAGCCGTATTCCGCCTCCGTCAAAATCCCCGGCTGCAAGTGCCCAATAATAATCGGAGTTACCGATTACAGAATCAACAACTAAAGAACCTCTGTTTTGCAGTGAAATTATATCTCCTGAGGGATCAACAACCGGTTCATAAACACTAACCTGAAGAGTGACGTAATGGTCGGTATGATCGGGTTGAAATTCGGTTGTTGATGAAACGATAATTTCAGGGTTCCATTCAGAATCCGATGTATTAGCATCAAGATCAGCCAGGGCCATTCTTCTCTGTCCATCTGTAGCTGTTTCATTAAAGGCAGAAGTGTATCCCGATACCTGAAGAGAGCTGTCAATGCTGTATATTCTTATGCGTCCATCTCCATCCACAACAATCTCATCGGCACCGTCATTATTTATATCGCCGGTGAGAATACCAATCCCGATATAAGATTCTCCAAGAGTCTGGAAAATATCTTCAAGATTATTCAAGTCCACTTTAATGGTATCCAGATCCCTGGTTACATATGCAGGAAGCATTTTATTATAGGTTTCAGAATCATTTCTATAAAGAACAAAATCGACAACAAATTCATCGATGGTATTGTTTGTAAAATCACCGGCTGCGACTGCCAATTTATTTACCCTGTGCTCCGGATCGAAAAAATCATTCCTGGTAAAAAAATTATCTTTTTTTGCTTTTGGAATTAAAGAAAAGCTGCCGTTATTCTCTGAACAATCATATATCTTTGTATATATCGCCCAGCCGGCCTGATCATCATATGCAGCCAGGACTATTTCATCAAGCAGGTCCCCGTCAAAATCTCCGGCAGCAATATCATACAAACCAGTATTAGTGAAAGCAGGATTCATATACTCATCATCTATTGCAGCTATTTCTTCAGGCATCAAGCTAATCCGATTTGCATTAAAAATTCTTATTTCTATTTGTGCATCAGAGTTCCAGAATGCCAATGCAAACTCAGGTTCAGGATCTTTGTCAAAAAAACCTTTAATCAGGCGAAATCTAAATGAGTTAAAAGGAGGATTCGGATAAAGTACATTTGTTAACTTTAAAACATTTTCATCATTCCAGCTTAGAGTTCCTTTGTCTATCTTAGGAATTACAATATTGATAGAATTATTTGTAGTCTCCCAGGCTGAAATAATATCATCGTATCCATCACCGTTATAGTCACCTGTAACTGCATCAAAATAAAAATGAGTAAAACCGTTATTGAAACCGGTGCCTAAATTACCGGAATAGGTTCCTCTGACTGAGGAATCGAGGAAGTACTGACTTGAGGCACCGTAATAATCAATAATCTGGTGGTTTACTGTTGAGTCGCTGCTTTTATTAAAATGCCAGAAGAGAGCAATTTCGGCAGAGCTGCCCAAATTATAATTTCCTTGAAAGGGATCAATTAATTCCTCAAGATTAGTTTGAGGAATTGCAAGTGGTGTAAAAAGAAAAATAAACAATATTGCTTCTGTAAAGCTTTTCATTTTTGCTCCATTTATAAGTAAGAATTTTCTTTGTATGCTAAAGAAGGAATAGCACTGAAATTAGATAACAATAAGAAGAGATTTTTCTTAACCTTATAAAACATCGGGGTCGGAATTTGGCATGATGTTTCTTATCGAAAACAATTTAAGCATTCATTCCAACTCAATTTATGATACCGGTAACATATTTTTTTTCATCATCATAAAGCGCATCCAAAATACTAAGTTCATAAATTTTTTAAACTTATCCGGAAATATGTCTCATAGCTGAACAATGTGCCCCAAAAAAACTGGTTATTGAATCGTTAATTGATGTAGAGAGAGTAAAATCTTTACCGATATTTTACTTACTTCACTCTCGGATCAAGCGGAATGCTCAGGGGTTTTTGAAATTTTAATTTGGTAAAGTTGGGATGTGCTGTATTCAAAATGAAATTGGAGTCTGTGGGTAAAACCGCACTAGAGACTTTCAAGATTAGAGAGCTGCCGGCTTTGAACCATTCATCTCCATATTCCTGAGTTTTTTGCCTGTCTAAAACCCAATCCTTTGAATAAAATGATTTCGGCACTTCTTCAACAGTGATATTGTCTGTGTCGATTTCTAAATCTATATATTGATACTCCTTTCTTAGAACGCTAAAAGGAATGGAATTGGCTTTAAGTTCCAAAATGCACATTGCTAAAGATGAGCAGAAGTAAAGAACCCTTTGTCCTAAGTTATGCCATCGGCCAGGCGTTTGGCTTGCGCCGGTGGGATCCATTGGATTATAGATATTTCTGCAGATGCGGAAAAGACGAAGCAACTAAAAAATTCCGTGTTCAATTTGATGTAGAACTTCTTCAACCCGGCGTCTGCCCGATTCAGTTTTAATCAGATCAATCGGCTTGTTTCCATCCAGGGCGAAAACCGGATTATGAAGCCATGAATTAAGCTCTTCATCAGAACCGAGGACATTTTTCCCCAATGTTAATATCGATTCCAGTATTTCAAGACTATCTGCTTTTTGTTCCGAAATTAATTCCGAACTTTTTTTGCTTTTAGCCCAACGGCTGATTGTCTTAGGCGCTACATCCAGCACTTCGGCAATATCGCCGATAGTAAGTGCATATCTTTGATTAAGTTCTCTTATTTTCACCAGGGGTGTGCTGACTGCTAAAACTTTAGAACCGTTTTTTTTTGTCATGGATAAATGTCCTTTTATAACAGGACAAATGTACCAAAAATTAACTCAAAAATCAATAGTTTAATTTTAATCAGTTCAGGACTTTTTCTTCCTTACGCATAAAATCCTCAACCATTTTTATATCATCTTCGCTGCCTATAAATATCGGAGTCTTCTGATGCAGGCTATCCGGCTGTATTTCAAGTATTCTCTTCTCTCCATTTATTGCTTTTCCGCCGGCGGCTTCTACGATAAACGCCATTGGATTACATTCATACATTAAACGCAGCTTACCTTCCGGATGTCTTGAATCGGCCGGATACATGAATATTCCGCCATACAGTAAATTCCTGTGGATATCGGCAACCATAGATCCGATATATCTCGTTGAATACGGCCGGCCTGTAGCTTCATCCTCTTCCTGCAGATATTTAATATATTTTTTTAATCCGGGATGCCAGTACTTATAGTTGCCCTCATTTATGCTGTAAATAGTTCCCTTTTTTGGACAGCGGATATTCTCGTGAGATAAAATAAATTCCCCGAATGAAGGATCTAAGGTGAAACCGTGAACGCCGTGCCCTGCGGTATAAACTAAAATGGTGCTTGATCCGTAAACGATATATCCGGCAGCTACCTGTTTTATTCCCTGCTGCAGGCAATCTTCCAATGTACCCGGTTTTCCGTCGGAAGTTATTCTTCTGTAGATTGAAAAGATCGTACCGATGCTTATATTTGCATCGATATTTGAAGAACCGTCAAGCGGATCAAAAAGAAGAACATATTTCCCTATTTTAAATTTATCGGGGATGTGAATAATATCTTCCTCCTCCTCCGAAGCCATTACACATAAATGACCGCCGTGATCAATTGCTCTAAAAATCATATCGTGAGCGTACATATCAAGCTTTTTTACCTGGTCGCCGTGAATATTGCTGTTGCCTGTAAAACCAAGAATGTCTGCTAATCCAGCTTTATTAACTTCCAGTGAAATTACTTTTGCAGCCAAAGACAGATCATGCAGCAGCTTGGATAGCTCGCCGGTTGCCTCAGGATGGAGTTTTTCACCTTCGATTATGTGGCGGGCTAATGTCATGAACTTTAATTGCGGCAATTTTGTGCCTCCTTAAAATATATTTTTACACTAACTTAGTGCCGGCTTTTGGCCGGAAATAAACATATAATAAAATTTAATAAATTGATCAGCCGGCCTTCACAACTTCCTGGTCTTTAAACTGAAGCTGATAGAGCTTATAATAGATTCCTCTTTTTGAAAGCAGTTCCTGGTGATTTCCCATTTCTCTGATTTCGCCTTTGTGCAGCACGATTATCTTATCGGCATTTTGTATTGTGGAGAGCCTATGCGCAATGACGATTGCAGTTCTTCCGACGAGCAATTTCTCTATCGCACGCTGAATTAATATTTCGGTTTCAGTATCTACACTTGAGGTTGCCTCGTCAAGAATTAAAATTTTAGGATCGTAGGCTAAAGCTCTTGCAAAGGAAATAAGCTGCTTTTGACCAACGCTTAAAGTTGAACCCCTTTCCTTAACGGTTTCCGCATATTTTCGAGGGAGCTGCTGAATAAATTTATCTGCCCCGACCGTCTCTGCAGCCCGGGATAATTTTTCTTCAGGTATCTCATCATTAGACATACTTATATTCGACTTTATTGTACCGGAAAACAGAAATATATCCTGCAGAACAATCGATATATGTTTTCTTAATTCTCGTTTATCGATATTGCTTATATCAATTCCATCAACCAGAATCGATCCTTTCTGAATATCATAAAATCTTGTAAGCGTATTAATAATACTTGTTTTCCCGGCACCGGTAGCTCCCACAATAGCCGCAGTTTCGCCGCGGTTTATTCTAAATGAAATATTCTTAAGAATATATTCGTTATCGTTATAAGCAAACCATACATTCTTAAACTCAATATCTCCCCGGACTTCATTTAATGCTAAAGGATTTTCGGGATTATTCACAAAAGTTTTATTATCCATCAATTTAAAAATCCTTTCGGAAGAGGCCATTGCCGTCTGCATGATATTATATTTTTCGGAAAGATCACGTATAGGCCGGAAGAACATTTCCGTCAACTGGATGAATGCAAAAAGATCTCCAAGTGTCAGTGTATTCCGGATTATTTCTCCTCCCCCGTACCATATAATTAATCCCAGAGCTATTGAACTTAATAATTCCACTCCCGGATAGAAAATTGCATAATAGAAGATAGATTTAATATTTGATTCCCGGTAATCCCGGTTTATCCTGGAAAATTTGTTCATCTCATCTTTTTCTTTACTGAATGTCTGGACAACATTCATCCCGGTTATATGTTCCTGCATATATGAATTTAAACGTGCAAGATGAAGCCTTACGTCCCTATAAGATTCCCTTACTTTTTTTCTGAAAAGGAATGTGCCGTAAACTAATATAGGAAAAACAGAGAGAGTGACCAGGGATAGTTTTATATCCATAAAAAACATAAATGCTAAAATCCAAACAATCGTAAAGATATCGCTGAACACCATTACGATCCCGGAAGAAAAAAGTTCATTCAGAGATTCAACATCGTTTGTTGTCCTGGTTACTAATCTGCCGATCGGAGTTTTATCAAAAAACTTTAATCCTAATTTTTGAGTGTGCGCAAAAATCTGGGTGCGTAAATCAAAAATAGTTTTTTGACCAAGGTACTGAGTATAGTATGTAAGATAATACTGTATTACAGCTTGAAAAATGAGTGAGGCAAACATTAGAAGGGCGATAATTAAAAGCCCGTTATAATTAGCTTTGAAGATGTAATCATCCACTGCAATTTTAGTTAAATAAGGACGAAGCGGCCCGAGAGCAGACACCACTATATTCATTAAGATCGCAAATATTACATACTTCTTGTAAGGCTTTATGTACGTAAGCAAACGCTTCATTAGCTTTGAATCGTATGCTTTGCCTAGTACTTCATCATCACTAAATTGACTCATAAAAAAAGTTTATACAGTTATTAAGTAATCTTCTAATATCAGTTTATTTATAATATAATTATGCATACCTGCATGAATGCATGATTGCATGGATGCATGCCCGCCCGGCTTCGCGGGGATTGAATGATAATTAATTATTTCAGCATTTAAATTCACTTTATTCCTTACACTTGAACCAACTTGTAAGCTTGAACTTGAACTGAACATGAACTTTAAGTTTTATATTACCTTATGATAATCCTTACCCTCGAAAAAATTAATAATATTTTCAACTGTCGTATCCATTATTCTTTCAACAGCTTCAACCGAATCGAATGCCATATGAGGAGTTATGATCACATTTTCTCTTTTCAGCAAAATATTTCGTTTGAGAAGTGCTTCAAGATGTTCAACGGAAACATTTTTTGTCAGCATTTGATTTTCCTCTTTTATTAATTCCTCCCCTTCGAAAACATCCAGTCCCGCTCCGCCGAATATACCTTTTTCGACTGCATAATAAAGTGCTTCCGGCTGTATTATCCCGCTTCTCGCGGTATTTATAAACAGAGCTCCTTTTTTCACGCTGTTTATATTATTCATATTTATCATGTGGTGAGTATTCTGATTATACGGAGTATGCAGGGTTATTATGTCCGAAGTTTCCAGCAGCTTCAGCAGCGGCACATATTTAAAATCCAGCAGCTCAGTTATGATATGATTCGGCTTGGGATCATATGCAAGAACCTTCATTCCGAATCCCTTTGCAATTTTAATTACATGAACCCCTATACTGCCTGCACCGATTACACCAAGTGTTTTATTTCTCAGATCAAAACCGCGCAGTCCTTCTAAAGTAAAATCGTTTCTGGTTGTTCTCACATAAGCTTTGTGAAGATTTCTTGAAAGAGCTAAGATTAAAGCGAATGTATGCTCTGCAACCGTATTTTCGCCGTAGTAAGGAACATTACATACAGAGATTCCGGTTTCCTTAGCTTTTTTAATATCGATATGGTTGAATCCCGTACTCCGTGTTGCAATAAGTTTTAAATTTTTAGAGGTAGATAAAACTTTAGAATTAATCTGTGAATAAATGAATGGAGAAATTACATCCGCTTTTGCTGCTAAACCGCAATTTTCTTCATTCAGAGTCTCCTCGAAAAATTTCAGCTCAAAGTTTTTACCAAACTTCTTTTTCAGATATTTTTTTTCTTTCGGGGTAATCTCAAAAAAAGCTGTTCTTATTTCCGGCATATGATTCTTTATTAATTATAGTAAATAAATTTTTACTTTCTGAATTTTCGGTATCCAGAGCTAATTTAATTCTTCCAGTTCTTTCTCAAGAAGCTGCTTATAGTGCAGATCGGCATAAATTCCGCCTAAAGAAACAAGTTTTTCATGGATTCCTTCCTCTGCAATTATTCCGTCAGATAGCACAATAATTTTATCGGCATCCTTTACGGTTGAAATCCTGTGGCTTATTATGATGCTTGTTCTGCCTTTCATAAATTTTTTAAGATTTTTCAGAATCTCCTCTTCAGTGTGAGTGTCAACGGCGGAAAAGGAATCATCAAGTATTAAAATCTTCGGATCAATTATAAGAGCTCTCGCCATACTCGCCCTTTGCTTTTGGCCACCGGACAGTGTTATTCCTCTTTCACCTACAATTGTCTCATATTTATCCGGGAAAGTTTCAACATCCTTGTCAAAGCAAGCTGTTCTTGAAGCCTCAACCGCTTTCTTCTTATCGACTTCCTTTAATCCGTACGAGATGTTATTATAAATATTGTCTGAAAAAAGAAATGATTCCTGCTGAACAATTCCTATATTTTTCCTTAGTACTTCTAGGGGAATTGTTTTAATATTTTTTCCGTCAATTAATACTTCACCGCCCGTTGCATCATACAATCTTGGAATAAGATTTATAAAAGAACTTTTACCGGAACCGGTATATCCCATTACCGCAACCGTAGAACCCTCAGGAATTGTTAAGTTAATATTTTTAAGTACGTAAGGAAGGTTCTCTCCATATTTGAACGATAAATTTCTAAATTCAATTTTTCCTTTTATTTCTTTAATTGAATAATCTGTTATTTCGCTTTCATCAATCTCAAAAGGTTCCGAAAAAATTTTATTAAGGCGTTTCATGCTTGCTTCGCCCTGCTGTACAATATTTATTACCCATCCGAATGCAATTACCGGCCAGATTAAAATTCCGAGATAAATAATGAATGCACTGATTTCACCTAGAGTCATCTCTCCGTTTATAACCATTGTGCCGCCTGCCCATATTACAATAATGGTTGAAATGCCTGTAATTAAAAAAAGAATCGGATGAATAAGAGACTGAATTCTTATCATGCTCATATTTCTTTCAAGATATTCCCTGCTGAGCTTCCCGAATTCCTTTATCTCATTCAATTCGCGGACATACGATTTTATTACCCGGATTCCCGAAAAATTTTCCTGAGCTTTTGTCGTCAGATCAGAAAATTTTTCCTGAATGAGAGTGTACTTTTCGTGAATTATTTTACCAACTTTATAAACCAAAACCGAAAGAAGAGGCAACGGAATTAAGGAGTAAATTGTAAGACTTAAATTAAGCGATATCATTACGCCTAACACAATTAATAACCTGATTGAAGTATCTATAGAGTACATTACTGCAGGACCAATGAATGAACGCACGGCATTTATGTCGTTAGTAGCATGCGCCATTAAATTGCCGGTCGAAGTGTTTTGAAAATAACGCAAAGGAAGTCTTTGAATATGATGCCAAAAATCGTAACGCAGGTCGTATTCTATTTCCCTGGAAACAACTATGATCGTCTGCCGGATTAAAAACCTGAATATCCCTGATATCAAAGATGTCCCTACAATCAATCCTGCATAGGTAAGGAGCTGAGAACTTTTAACTCCTTCCAGCAGAGAATCTATCGAATCCTTCAATATAACGGGGATATAAACAGCGCCTGCATTAGATAAAAGTATAAACAAAAATCCCCAAAAAAGTTTCTTTTTGTATCTGACAAAATATTTTTTAAGAGTTAGTAGATTTTTCATCTTGATATTTAATTAGTAACTCAAATAAACTTTGTGCTTTAGTACAAGATTTATATTATAAAGATGAAGGGAAAACAGAAATAAAGTTATGAGTTAGTCTATTATTTCAAAACCTGTGTATTTCTGTAACACTTTTGGAACGATAATTTTTCCTTCCGGGGTTTGATAATTTTCCAGCAGTGATACCATTAATCTGCTTGTTGCCAAACCGGATCCGTTTAATGTATGAACAAACTCCGGCTTTTTTGTTTTTTCATTTCGAAATCTGATGCCTGCGCGTCTTGCCTGGAAATCTCCGAAAAAACTGCAAGATGAAGCCTCAAGCCATCTTTTTTCAGCCGGTGACCAGGTTTCAATGTCGTAGCATTTTGCAGCAGAGAAACTTAAATCGCCCGTGCAAAGGAGAAGAACTCTGTAAGGAATTTTAAGTTCCTTTAAAATATCTTCAGCATCATTTACAAGACTTTCCAATTCATTCAGCGAATTGTCAGGTTTCACGAATTTAACCATCTCAACTTTATTGAACTGATGTACGCGTAAAAATCCTTTTGATTCTTTACCGTAAGAACCTGCTTCACGTCTGAAGCATGCGGAATATCCGACAAATTTTATAGGGAGATCATTTTCATTCAGAATTTCATTCCGGTAAATATTTGTAATCGGCACTTCTGCGGTCGGTACCGGGTAAAGTTCATCTTTATCAATCAAATACATGTCATCAGCCATTTTCGGCAGCTGGCCTGTTCCTTTCATCGAATCTTTATTTACAAGAAAAGGCGGAAATACTTCGGAATAATCATGATGCTGTAAATGATAATCCAGCATAAAATTCAGAAGTGCGCGTTCGAGTGTTGCCCCCTTATTTATGTAAAGAGGAAACCCGGAACCTGAAATTTTAGCTCCACGCTCAAAGTCGAGTACCTTTAATTTTTTCCCGAGCTCTATGTGGTCCGATATTTTTTCATTTTGTTCGAAGCTGAAACCTTCCGGCACCCAGCGCCTTACTTCTACATTTTCCTGCGAAGTTTTTCCAACGGGGACAGATTCATGCGCTATATTAGGAATGAACATCAGAATTTCTTCAAGTTCATCTTCAACATTTTTTAACCTCAAATCAAACTCAGTTATCTGATCCGATACACGTTTCATTTCCGCAAGTACGTGGGAAACGTCCTGCCCGGCTTTTTTCATTACCGGGATTTGAGATGAAACCTGGTTTCTCTTCGATTTCAATTCATCCGTTTGGATGATAAGTTTTCTTCTCTCCTCATCCAGCTTTAAAACATCATCAACCCGGTCATTTTCATTTTTGTTCTTTATTCCTTTTTTAACCAGGTCGGGATTTTCACGGATAAATTTGAGGTCTAGCATTTATTCTCGTTTAATTTAGATTATAGTGATGTGCCGAATTATTTCACAACTATATTATAAATCTTATTCTTTACAAAAATTTCTTTTACTATCTGTTTTCCATCCAGATGCTTCTTAATTTTTTCATCTTTAATTACGATTTTTCTTGCGGCATTTTGTTCAATATTAATCGGCACCTCAATCGTATTCCTTAATTTTCCATTAATCTGCACGGCTAAATTGACGGAATCTTCTACCAGGGCTTTCTCGTCGTATTTAAACCACACCGGTTTCTCAAAAATTGCTTTATCTTTTCCGATTATCTCCCAGCATTCCTCCGCAAGATGAGGTGCTACCGGTGCAAGCAGCACTGCAAATCTTTCCAGTACATATGCTTGAAATTCCTTCGAAGATTTATCCAGGTTTTTAAGCTCATTAAGGAGTTCCATTAAAGCTGCAATTGCAGTATTAAAGCGGAAGTTGTCGATTTCTTCATGAGACTTTTTAATTGTTTGATGAAGCTTCCGGTAAATTCCCTTTTCATGCTCATTAAGGAGATCGATATCGAATTTATCTTTTAATTCAACTTCTTTAATGATGGTTGGATATCGGTTATAAAGTTCATAAATTCTTTGGACAAAGCGGTCAGTGCCTGCTATTCCTTTATCGCTCCAATCTCCGCCTAATTCATAGGGACCCATAAACATAAGATAAAGCCTGAACACATCGGCGCCGTACTTTGATGTAAAATCATCAGGACTTACAACGTTCCCTTTTGACTTAGACATCTTTGCACCCTGATTAGTAATTGTGCCCTGATGAACTAAAGTTGAAAATGGTTCATCGGAGTTTGTAAGATTTATATCTCTTAAGAATTTGTGAATAAATCTTGCATAAAGAAGATGCATTGTTGCATGTTCGGCTCCTCCTACATACATATCTACAGGTGTCCATTTATTTGCCAATTTCCTGTTAAATGGTTCGGAAGAAATTTTCGGATCCAAATAACGGAAGTAGTACCAGGATGAATCGACAAATGTATCCATTGTATCGGGATCTCTTTTTGCATCTTCATGACACTTCGGGCACTTTACATTAATAAATTCCTTATTTGTTGCAAGGGGAGATTCTCCAGCTGGTTTAAATTCAACATCGTAAGGAAGTTCTACAGGCAGATCTTTTTCACTAACATGCACCTCGCCGCACTTTGGACAATGAATTATCGGGATCGGTGTGCCCCAATATCTTTGCCTGGATATCAGCCAGTCTCTTAAACGGTAATTTATCTGTCTTTTCCCGATTCCTTCCTCTTCAATCCATTCAATCATTTTCTTTTTTGCATCATCAACATAAAGACCGTTAAGAAAATCGCTGTTTATCGCCGGTCCATCTTCGATATATGCTTTGCCTTGAAAACCATCAGGCGGTTTTACTGTTCTTATTATGGGAAGATTAAATTTCTCGGCAAATTCCCAGTCACGCTCATCCTGGCCCGGAACAGCCATAATTGCACCGGTTCCGTAGCTCATTAAAACATAATCCGCAATCCATATCGGGATCTTTTTTCCGTTTGCAGGATTAATTGCATAAGCACCGGTAAATACGCCTGTCTTTTCTCTTACTGCAGAAGTTCTGTCAATTTCCGTCATTGATTTAATACTGTTCTGATAATCCCACGCCATAGATTTAAATTCTTCCGTGGTAATTATATCCACTAACGGATGCTCCGGTGCAAGAATCATGTAAGTAGCTCCGAAGAGCGTATCGGGCCTGGTTGTAAAGACTTCAATTATTTCATCGAAGTTTTCAATTGGGAAAATAATTTCGGCTCCTTCACTTTTACCAATCCAATTCCTCTGCATCAGTTTAGTTTTTTCAGGCCAATTAATTTTATCCAGACCCTGCAGCAGTTCCTCCGCATATTCAGTTATCTTAAAAAACCATTGGGTAAGATTTTTCTGGATTACTAAAGTGCCGCACCGCTCGCAGGTACCGTCTGCTTTCACCTGCTCGTTTGCCAGCACGGTCTGATCTTTAGGACACCAGTTAACGGGAGCCATTTTCCTGTAAGCCAGATGTTTTTTATAAAGCTGGAGAAAAATCCATTGGTTCCATTTATAATATTCGGGAGAGCAGGTCATCAGCTCGGCATTCCAGTCATACATGCATCCCATATTTCTAAGCTGAATTCTTATGTCTGCAATATTTTTGATTGTACTGTCGTAAGGATGTATACCGGTTTTTATAGCGTAGTTCTCAGCGGGTAAACCAAAGGCATCGTAACCCATGGGTTCAAAAACATTGTAGCCGGTTAACTTTTTCAAGCGCGCCCATGAATCCGAAGGTCCGTAATGGTACCAATGCCCTGTGTGCAGTTTTGCCCCGGAAGGATAAATGAACATATTTAAGTGATACAATTTCTTTTTGGTATCTGAAAGATCGGTTTGATAAACCTTTTTTTCTTCCCAGTACATCTGCCATTTTTTTTCTATTTCTGCAAAAGGATAACGCATTTTTATCTGTTATTTTTAAAAAAGTAGTGCCAAATTTACCGAAAATGCGAGGGAATTCAAATATTTTCGAATCCTCATGAATAAAGCAAAACAGAAAGATTATAATAAACAACTTATTTGTTTAAAATAGTCCTTCATTCAACCACTCATTCAAACATTCACTCATTCTTTTATTCTTTAAGTTTATTTACTTTTTATTTATTGCTAAATTGAAAAGTTAAAAAATCAGATTATAGCAGGGCAAAAATGAACTATTTTTCTTCCGATTATTTTACTTACAAGAATAACATCCTTTATTGTGAAGAAGTTTCTATCCCGGAAATCATTAAAATCTCCGGGACACCGGTATACATTTACAGCAAAAAATTTTTAACGGACAGGTATCAGGAATTTTCATCCGCTTTTAAAGAAATTCCGCATGCAATATTTTACGCGGCTAAATCAAACTTTAACTTAAGTGTTATAAAGACTTTTCTAGATCTGGGAAGCGGTGTCGATGTTAACAGCGAAGGAGAACTTTACCGTGCTTTTAGAGCCGGAGCACCTCCGGAAAAAATCATTTTATCAGGTGTCGGTAAAACAGAGGGAGAAATCAAATTAGCGCTTGAAAAAAATTTATTGATGATTAAAGCCGAATCGGAACAGGAAATTGATCTGATTAATGAAGCAGCCGGAAGACTGAATAAAACTGCTCAAGTGGCGATCAGAGTCAATCCCGATGTGGATGCAAAAACTCATCCTTATATTTCCACCGGATTAGGTGAAAATAAATTCGGCATCGATTCCGAGTCTTCTTTAAAAATATTTAAAGACTATAAAAAATATCACAACATTAAATTTACCGGGATCGATATGCATCTCGGCTCGCAGATCACTTCCCTGAGTCCGTTTAAAGATGCGGTTGAAAAACTTTCCGAAATATTTTTTAAAATAAAAAGTTACGGACTGACACCCGAACATTTTGATGTGGGCGGCGGAGTCGGCGTTAAATATAATAATGAAGATGTTTTTTCAATTCAAGAATATGCCGAGGCACTGCTGCCGAAGCTGAAGAAGCTTAAATGTAAAATATTCTTCGAGCCCGGAAGGTACTTAAATGCAAACGGCGGAATGCTTGCAGCAAATATTGTTTATACTAAGAATAACCTGGCTTTGAGAGATAAAAATTTTTTCATTCTGGATGCAGCAATGAATGATCTGCTGAGACCAAGTTTTTATAATGCTTACCATCATATACAGCCGGTAATTTTAAATAGGGAAAGAGCCGATATGACGGCAGATATTGTTGGCCCTGTGTGTGAAAGCGGAGATTATTTTGCGAAGGACAGAGTTATTTTGGAAAGTAAAAGAGGCGAATATTTGGCAATTATGTCAGCCGGTGCTTATTCCATAGTTATGTCCTCAAACTATAATGCAAGAAGAAGGCCTCCGGAAGTAATGGTAAACGGCAGCCAATTTTCCGTTGTACGCGGCCGTGAAACTTTCGATCATATGATATATGATGAAAAAACCGAATAATGCAAAGAAAAAAATTTATAAAGTCTATCTCTTCAGCTGCCCTTTTAGCCATACCTTATTCAGCAATAACTAGTTCCGGTAAAATCCGTAAGAATGATATTATCATTAAACCTGCGAGATTAAAAAAAGGGAGTAAAGTCGGACTTATTGCGCCGGGAAGTTTTATAAGTCGGGAAGAGCTTCAAGAATCGATAAAGAATCTTGAGTCTTTTGAACTTAAACCATTGTATTCGGATAGAATTTTATTAAAGAACGGATATTTTGCCGGAACTGATGAACAAAGAGCCGCCGATTTAAACGAAATGTTTGCAAGAAAAGATGTAAGCGCTATTGTATGTGCAAGAGGCGGATACGGCTGTACTAGAATCCTGCCTCTCCTTGATTACAATTTAATTAAAAATAATCCTAAAATTCTCATGGGATACAGTGACATTACTTCTTTATTATTCGGCATTTTCAAAAAAACCGGACTGGTTTGTTTCCACGGACCGGTAGGAACATCCACCTATAATGAATTCAGCATAAAGAATTTTGAAAATGTGGTAATTAATCCTCAGCAAAAATTCACAATGTTTAACCCGGAGATTCCGGAAAAGAATGATGAATTATATCAGGTTAATATAATAAGGAGCGGAAAGGCAAGAGGGAAACTGATAGGCGGAAATCTTTCAGTGGCAGTTTCCCTGATAGGAACACCTTACGACATTGATTATGAGAACAAAATAGTTTTTTTTGAAGAAGTAGGTGAAGAACCGTATAGAATTGACAGAATGCTGACTCAATTGCTGCAGGCCGGAAAACTCAGTAAAGCTGCCGGTATAGCTTTAGGTGTTTTCGATAAATGCATACCAAAACCGGGCGAATCGGGTATTGCAAATTCTTTTTCATTGACTGAAGTTCTTTTAAATCGATTAATTGATTTGAATATTCCTGCAATTTACGGAATGTCCTTCGGCCATATCGTTAATAAATTTACACTGCCTTTTGGAATTGAAGCAGAGCTGAACACCATCGATAAAACAATTACACTGCTTGAACCGGCCTGCAATTAATTTTAATTACAATGAAGATTAAAATAAGTTTCAGTTAAAAATGAGGGAATCAAAAATGAAAAATTTGTTTAAACTATTTTTATTTTTTTTAATTCTTATCGGCTTTAACGGATGCCTGGTCTTCCACAGGATATCCTACGAAATTAATTTAGATAATAATACTGCTTTGCTGATAATATCCGACATCCGCTCGGATGCAAGAAATGCCGCTTCATTCACAGAAGATAAAAACCAGCTTTTTGATTATTACCAGAAAAGCACCGCATTCCTTGACTCGCTCAAAAAAGGAGGAAGAAATATTATTTCAAGGGAGCTGTTCGTAAATAATGATACTCTGAAAGGGAAAGTTGTTTACATCTATAATGATATAAGCAAAGTTGAAGGAATTGCTTTTGAAGAAGGTTTTCATTTTTTAACTCTTTCTCCGGAAGACAGTATATTATCTACTAACGGTGAAGTGATCCATTCGGCTGATTATAAAAGAATTTTGTGGGATGAGAGCATTAAAGTTTTGAAATTTGAAATGTTAGGCAATCCTTTTGAAGATGGAGAATTTAAAAACCTGGCTCCTTATTTCAAACAGGGAGAATAATGTTTGCGGAAATAGTCTTCCCTCTGCCTTTTAGAAATACATTTACTTATTTAATTCCGCATGACCTTGAGGAGTATGCAAAACCAGGTATTAGAACCTCAGCACCATTCGGGAAAAGAATACTTACAGGCTTTATCATTAGTGTTTCCCCAAAAATCGAAAATCAATCCCTCGGCGATACAGGAAAAATTAAACCGCTGAAAGATATAATTGATGCTATCCCAGTCTTCACCCCGACAGGCTTGAAGTTCCACAAATGGCTTTCCGAATATTATTTATGTTCACTTGGAGAGTCGCTAAAATCAGCTGTTCCTCAGGGTTCCGAAGTAGAATCAAAAAGAAAAATAATTATTGACTCTGAATTTTGTTCAAAGATTTTTGCGGGAGAAAAAAATAAAAATTCCTTAAGCGGCAAGCTTCT
>DAISZW010000212.1:4191-5430 GCA_036824595.1 Ignavibacteriaceae bacterium | reverse complement strand
ATCACTAATGTAATCAATGACATAGTCTTTTCCCTTTCATAATTTGTTTGTTTAAAGCAACACCCCTTATAGCATAACTGGGTTTGTAAAACTTACGTTGGATTTAATTATTACTATTGCGCCGTTGTAGAGATTTTTATGCATAAGTATGCCGGAGCATTGCCATCGTGGATTAACTAGAAAATTGTTTTTGCAGTTATCTCCAACAATTATATAACGCAATAACGATAGGCCGTTTCCTAAATCACGTGCTGCAGGCACCGCAATAAAAGTAAAGACTGTCAAGGCGTTAAAAATCTGTTTTTTCAGTTTTATAGAAAAGAATGATTATTCTGATTCGGAAAAAAGCAATTCGATTTTTCTGTTTTTTAATCTATTCCTGAATTTGCTTAAATACAGCTTAAGGGGATTTAACCCGAGGCGGAATAAAAGGATATAACCGAAAATTATCCAGATTATCTCTTTAGTCCTTCTTGAAATAATAAAAAGCACTGAAGCTGAAATAGGATCTGCAAAACCCATAGCGCTCATTAAGCCTATAAGCCCTGCATCCTGGGCGCCCATTCCGGAAGGGAGGAAGAAAAAAATTATCCTTATTAATGATGCTGCCGATTCTAATATTATTGCCTGTGAAAAATTTAAATCGACTCCGATTATTCTGAATATTAAAAAAGCTTCTGCCGCAATGATCATCCAGCCAAAATAAAAAATTAATATTGTATAAATAAAATTTTTAACATTGCCGGTATTAAATTCTTTTATGTAATTGTTTATTTCATAAATCTTATCTTCATTCCGGAGTAAAAGCTTTTTTAAACGAATAATATTTAAGCTTTTCAGAGAATTAAAGATTTTTACAAGGCCGTTATATTTATACAAAAACAATGCTGCACAGAAAACGGCAGCAATAAAAAAAGCTAATGAAATGTAAATTGAATTATTTCCGATATTTTCAATATAAGCGCTTTCTTTACTGTAGAATATTAGCATTACGGCAATACCTGTAATTATAAAAAGCAGCTGGGCAATAGCTATATTTAATTTTGTGATTATGCCGGATGCAACACCTCTATTTATTGCCATCCCAAAACTTCTTTTAAGCATTACTGGCCGTAACAATTCTGCAGCTGCAAAACCGCCCGGTACCGAATTCTGAACCGAATCAATTGCGGTTCTTAGTAAATAGAGCTGTGTTAAATTTATCTTTTTATTTTCTGTATTTAGAGTTAAATACCATCC
>DAISZW010000212.1:0-4091 GCA_036824595.1 Ignavibacteriaceae bacterium | reverse complement strand
CTGTTTAGACCTTTGCTCATGATTGTTTCTCCTTTTTATTTTGACGCTTTGCATTTACAAAACATTAAATTTCTGCAATAATTTCTTGCAGCTCTTCCCGGCTTATATCAAGTTTAATCCGGAGATTTTCATACATCTCGGTTTCTTTACCAACCTCATAATGCAAATCCCTATCATTTAAGAACGGATATTTCTTTTTGAGTATTGCCTTCTTCACAAACCAGTTCAAAATAATAAACGGAGAAGAAGTTACGGATGATTGATCACCTGCATATCTTGTAAGCGGCATTTTTTCCTTTCTTATTTTATAATTGTATTCCAGAGAAGTTTAAGGACTGGATTATTAAAAAACATTTCCGGAAATTTTTCTAAAACGAAAGCCGTAAATTGCAAACAGAATTGATAATAAAAACAGCTTTGGTTTGCAAAATAAAGATCAAAAGAAAGTTAATGAGAGATTTTCATTACCAGTTACTCTACATAACTATCATCAAATTTTATTTAAGTTACTTATTACAGATTTGACTATAAATAGATATAATGGATGAAATAAGGATTAATCCCTTATAATGAGATACCATATAATTAAGTTTCTTTGCCTTCGGATTATGTATCAGCCTAATAATGAAAATCCTGTAAATTAAGGTTTAATTTGAAGATTAAAGCAATAATATTCGGTGCAACGGGAATGGTCGGCGAGGGAGTCCTCCACATTTCATTAAACCATCCTGCAGTGGAATCGGTGCTGGTAATAGGCAGAAGATCCTGCGGTATAAATCAGGCTAAGCTAAAAGAAATAATTCATAATAACTTTTTTGATTATAAAAATATAGAACCAGAATTAAAAGGTTACAATGCATGTTTTTTTTGCCTTGGAGTTTCTTCAATAGGCATGAAGGAGGAAGATTATACCAATATTACTTATAATCTCACATTGGCGGCTGCGGGGACTTTAGCAAGATTAAACAAAGAGATGACATTCTGTTATGTATCAGGACAAGGAACTGACAGCAGCGAAACGGGACGCCTCATGTGGGCAAGAATAAAAGGGAAAACGGAGAATGAACTTTTAAGGCTTCCCTTTAAAGATGCTTATATGTTCCGACCGGGATTTATTAAACCCATAAAGGGACTTAAGAATGCATACACAGTTTCAAAAGCAGTTGGGATATTTTATCCAGTATTGAAAACTCTTTTCCCGAAATATGTCTGTACACTTGATAATTTAGGACTTGCAATGATCCATGCAGCCGAAAGAGGATTCTCTAAGAAGATACTTGAAAATAAAGATATTGAAGAGTTGGCTTTATTAAAGGTTTAAAATCTTATGATTGATTATCCGTTTAATGTTAATGATTTTGATCTAAGGCAAAAATTTCTTGAAAAACATTTTTTAAATGCTGTTTCAGGAATAAGTAAAGACGCAAAAGCTCTTTGGGGTAATATGAATGCGCAGGAAATGGTAGAGCATCTTTTGTGGTCTTTTGAAATATCAAACGGTAAAATAGAAATTATCTGCAAAGTACCTGGGAATCTTCCGGAAAGAATGAAGAAGTTTCTTTACCACAACAACCCGACACCGTATAATTTTAAAAATCCTTCTTTAGGTGAAGTTCCTCCCCCGTTGCGATTCCCCGGAATCCCTGAAACTATTACCGTACTCGAAGAAGAGCTTAAAAAATTCCTGGAAAATTTTATAAAAGATCCGGAAGGAATATATGTCCACCCGATTTTTGGACCGATTACATTAGAAGAATGGCACCGTTCTCACTTTAAGCACTGCTATCACCATCTTCTCCAGTTTGAACTTATAAAACAACCTGATGTTAACAGCTGATAATTATAATTTACTCTACTCCGTTTACAGGTTCAGCTTCTTCTTCAGGAACTACTTTTGCAATGTCGGCAATCGAGTCTTTTTCATTCAGACGGATCACCCTTACACCTTGAGTATTTCTTCCCATTACCCGGATATCTTTTACGCTTTGCCTGATAACCATTCCCTGGGTTGAAATTATTACGAGCTCATCACCGTCAACAACATCCATCATCGCCATCATTTTTCCAACCTTATCGGTTGTTTTAACGGTAATTACACCTTTCCCGCCGCGGTGTGTAATCCTGTAATCATTTATATCTGAACGCTTCCCGTATCCTTTTTCGGTAACAACTAGTATATTATCGTTTCTCTTTATAACAATAAGCCCGACAACCTTATCGCCTTTACCTAGCTTTACTCCTCTGACTCCGGTTGCTGTTCTGCCCATATCCCTGACATCTTTTTCATGGAATCTGATGGCGAATCCATTTCTAGTCCCGATAACAATATCATTGTTCCCGTCAGTCATTTTAACTTCGATAAGCTTGTCACCCGGGGCTAAATTAATGGCATTAATGCCGCCCTTCCGCACATTACCATAAGCCGAGAGAACGGTTTTTTTAACTGTCCCCTTTTGGGTAGCCATAATTAAATAATTATCATTCTTGAATTCTTTTACAGTTACAAATGCAGTTATATTTTCATTAGGATCTTTCTGAAGCAGGTTGAGTATTGATCTTCCCCTGGTCGCTCTGCCGCCTTCGGGGAGTTCATGTACTTTCAGCCAGTAGCATTTTCCCTGGTCGGTAAAGAAAAGTATATACTGATGCGTGGAAGCTATAAACATATGCTCGATGAAATCATCGTCTTTTGTTCCCGCTCCGGTTACTCCTTTACCGCCGCGTCCCTGTTTCCTGTAGCCGCTTACAGGGAATCTTTTTATAAATCCTTTATGAGAAATTGTTACGACAACATCCTCTTCCGCAATTATATCTTCCAGGGAAAATTCTTCATAATCCTGAACGATTTCGGTCCTTCTTTCGTCACCGTATTTTTCCTTTAAAGTAAGAAGTTCATCCTTAATAATTATATATCTTTTTTCTTCGCTCTTCAAAATTCCCTGAAGTCTCTCGATCAGCTTAATAGTCTCTTTATATTCATCTTCAATCTTCTTTCTTTCGAGACCTGTCAGGCGCTGCAGGCGCATATCGAGAATGGCTTTAGCCTGTATCTCACTAAGCTTAAATTTTCTCATCAGGTTGTGTTTAGCTGTCTCAACGTCGCGCGATTTCTTAATAGTTTCTATTACTTCATCTATATTGTCCAGTGCTATTATGTAGCCTTCTAGAATATGTGCCCTTCTTTCCGCCGCATCCAGTTCAAATTTTGTCCTTCTGATCAGCACAGTCATTCGATGCTTAATAAAGTGCTGCATCATTTCTTTCAATTCAAGAACTTTCGGAACCCCGTTCACTAGTGCAAGCATTATTACACCGAATGTTGTCTGCATCTGGGTATGTTTAAAAAGCTGGTTCAGAACGATGGCAGGCTGAGCATCCCTCTTTAATTCGATAACAACCCTCATTCCGTCCCGGTCCGATTCATCCCTGATATTTGAAATATCATTAAGCTTTCCTTCCCTGACAAGCTCGGCAATTTTTTCTATAAGATTTGCTTTGTTTACCTGGTAAGGCAATTCCGTAATAATGATATTTTCTCTTCCTGTTTTTAAGCTTTCTATGTTGGCTTTTGCGCGTACAATTATTCTTCCCCGGCCGGTCAAATAAGCTTCCTTTACACCCTGATAACCGAAAATTATTCCCCCCGTGGGAAAATCAGGAGCAATAACATGCTTCATTAATTTTTCGGAAGTTATATTGGGATTTTTAATCATAGCAACTAATCCATCGATAACTTCGTTAAGATTATGCGGGGGAATGTTGGTTGCCATTCCGACAGCAATACCGCTTGAGCCGTTAACCAAAAGGTTAGGCAGGTAGGAAGGCATAACAGTCGGTTCCTGTAGAGAATCGTCAAAATTAGGAGCAAAGTCGACGGTATTTTTATCAAGGTCGCGAAGCATTTCATCGGCGATCCTTGCAAGCCGTGCTTCCGTATACCTCATTGCTGCAGGTGAATCTCCATCAACCGACCCGAAATTTCCCTGGCCGTCCACTAAAGGATATCTCAATGAAAACTCCTGCACCATTCTAACCATAGTATCGTAAACTGCAGTATCTCCGTGCGGATGGTATTTTCCTAAAACTTCTCC
>DAISZW010000057.1:0-18262 GCA_036824595.1 Ignavibacteriaceae bacterium | reverse complement strand
GTTGAAAATTGATAGCTGAATATTGAGAATTCTTGAAGAAGAATAAGAACCAAACTTCGCATAACGAAGAAAGATGAGGAAGGGTGCAAATGGAAACAGATCCTTTTGAGGTTAAGCATAAAGGGATTGTAAAAGGAGAACCTCCTGCTCCATGTATAATTGTAATATTTGGTGCGTCAGGAGATTTAACTCACCGTGAATTAATCCCTTCGCTCTTTGCTTTAAATTGCCTCAGCTTACTGCCCAAAAGTTTTGCAATAATTGGTTTCGCACGGAGAGACTACAGCGATGAAAGCTTCCGGAATGAAATGAAAAATGCAACAAAAAAAAATATGGGATGCAAAGATGAGCAGTGGAGTAAGTTTGCACAAAATCTTTTTTATGTAAGAGGAGATTTTAATGATCTGAGATCCCCTGGATATAAAAATCTTTGTGACAGGATACTTAAATTAAAAGAAACTCTTAATGTCGGCGATAATATTTTATTTCATCTTGCCACACCGCCTGAATCTTACGGCAATATTATTAAAGGGCTTCATGAAGTATCGCTTGCTAACAGCAATTCCGGGTGGAGAAGAGTAATAATTGAAAAACCGTTCGGCCGCGATGAAAGATCTGCAAAAGAGCTTGACCATGAAATTCATAAAGTGTTTGAGGAGGAGCAGATATTCCGTGTAGATCATTTTCTCGGGAAGGAGACAGTGCAGAACATGCTCGTCTTCAGATTCGCAAATCCGGGATTTGAACCCATTTGGAATAGAAATTATATAGATAATGTTCAAATAACAGTTGCGGAAGAGATTGGAATCGGGACCAGGGGAAACTTTTATGAACGAACGGGAATTCTGCGGGATATGGTCCAGAATCATCTTCTTCAGCTTTTATGCATGACGGCTATTGAACCGCCTGTTCATTTCAATGCGAATTCTTTGAGAATTGAGACTTGGCAGGTTCTTGAATCAATCTGCAGAATTAATATTGAGAAAGATGTCGTTTTAGGTCAGTATGGAAAAGGAATAATTAATGGGGAAGAAGTGCCTGGTTATCGTGAAGAGAACAATGTTTCAGGAGAATCAATCACCCCTACATTTGCGGCATTGAAACTCACTCTGGACAATTGGCGCTGGGCCGGTATACCTTTTTATCTCCGTACGGGAAAAAGATTAAAGAAAAAAGTAACGGAAGTTTCGATAAGGTTTAAACCAACTCCGCATTTGATGTTTCCTGTGGATGGGAAAAACAAGATGAATCCGGGAACTGTGGTTTTCAGGCTTCAGCCGAATGAAGGGATCATTTATACTTTTATTGCAAAACAGCCCGGTGCGGAATTGAAGCTGCAGCCGGTAAATTTGAATTTTGAATATGCCAGCGCATTTGGAATCGACGAACCGCCCAGTGCTTATCAATGGCTTCTCTTCGATGCAATGCAGGGAGACCAGACTCTCTTTCCAAAATCGGATTGGATTACCAAAGCATGGTCTATACTTGATCCTGTTATAAATAGATGGGAGGAAAAGCCGTGGACAAAACTTCCAAATTACGAGGCCGGTTCTTGGGGTCCGAAAGAGGCCGGCGAATTGCTGCATCGGAATAATAAAGATTGGAATCTCAGTTAAATTAAAAAGAACCTAATTCAAGCCATTTTTTCCACGATAAGTAATGTATAAAAAATGAATGATCCGACACGAGCAACAGAGAAGCAGTTTGATTCTATAATAATCGGAACGGGACAGTCCGGCAAACCGCTTGCTTTATATCTTGCGGGTGAAGGGAAAAAAGTTGCAGTAATTGAACGGAATTATGTAGGCGGTTCGTGCATTAACTACGGATGCACTCCCTCTAAAACAATGGCTGCAAGCGCAAAAGCTGCATACCTGGCAGAACGTGCAGAAGAGTACGGCATCAATCTCAGCAGCTATAAAGTAAATTTCAAAAAAGTAATTAAAAGAAAAAATGAGGTTGTAAGAGATTTTAGAAAAAGCGGTGAGAAAAGTCTTGAGCAGAATAACAATGTCACCTTTGTAAGAGGATCAGCTTCCTTTGCAGATAAAAATTTAATAATGATTGAAAAACCTGACGGGACCAAAATTGAACTATCATCAAAAAATATTTATATCAATACCGGCGGCAGACCGAAAATTCCATCAATTCCCGGATTGGATAAAATTAATTTTCTCGATTCAACTTCTATTATGGAACTTAAAGAAATTCCAGATCATCTGATTATTTTGGGCGGCGGTTATATCGGGCTTGAATTCGGGCAGATGTTCAAACGCTTTGGATCCAAAGTAACAATTGTCGAACATGGAGATCAATTATTAAAAAGAGAAGACAGAGATATTTCAAATGAGATTAAAAAAATTTTTGAAGAAGACGGAATAAAAGTTTTATTAAATAAAGAAGTTGTAGGGATAAAAAAGAATCAAAAGGGAAAAATAAAAATTTTTTTCGATGATACGGAGAGTATATCCGGTACGCATCTCCTTGTAGCTGCCGGACATATACCCAATACCGAAGAACTGAATCTTGAAGCTGCAGGAATTGAATGCAATGATTCCGGTTATATAAAAGTTAATGAAAATCTTGAAACCAATATCAAAGGGATTTTTGCTTTAGGCGATGTTAAAGGGGGGCCTGCATTTACTCATATTTCTTACGATGATTTCAGAATTATCAGGAACAATTTGAAAGCCCCAGGATCTGCTTCTATTAAAGGAAGATTTGTTTCCTATGTTGTTTTTATCGATCCTCAATTAGGGAGGGTGGGATTAAACGAAAAAGAAGCAAGTAAGCTGGGAAAAAAATTCTTAATTGCTAAAATGCCGATGAGTTATGTTGCCCGTGCAATAGAATCGAATGAAACCAGGGGATTAATGAAAATTATCATTGATGCCGAAACCGAAAATATTCTCGGCTGTTCTGTGCTTGGAATGGAAGGGGGAGAAATATTGGCAATGATTCAGATTGCCATGATGGGAAATTTAAAGTACTCATCTTTAAAGGACGGAATATTTGCACATCCAACGCTTGCAGAGTCTTTGAACAATGTATTCAACACATTGGAAGTCATTGATTAATCATTCAATATTCTTTTCTATACAAATCATTTTGTTGTGTTCCATACAATTTTGATTTTACTCAAGGTCTTTCTATCATCAAATGTTTAGATTTACCAAAAACAGAAGGTGATGAAATGGCAAAATGTGAAGTATGCGGCAATGATTATGATAAATCATTCGAAGTGGTGATTAATAATAGCAGACATACTTTTGATAGTTTTGAATGTGCAATACATGCTGTTGCACCGGTTTGCGATCACTGCGGATGTAAAATAATCGGTCACGGTGTTGAGGCAAATGGTTCAATGTTCTGCTGTGCAAGTTGTGCGGAGATGTCGGGTATTACTGAATTGAAAGACAGAGTGTAAGGCGGTAGAGCAACATTATGAAGTTACAAGGAAAGAAGATTGCGATATTCCTGGAAAAAATGTATGAAGACCTTGAGTTCTGGTATCCCTATTTAAGAATGAAAGAAGAAGGGGCGGAGGTTGTTGTTATTGCTCCGAAAGTCGATACTTATAAAGGAAAACACGGGCTTCCAGCCCAGGCCGGTCAGGCAATTATTGCTGTAAAAGATGATGAATTTCATGGATTAATAATTCCGGGAGGTTATTCTCCCGATCATATGAGAAGAACTCCGGAAATGGTAGATTTTGTGAGAAGCATGAACAGAAGCGGTAAGATGATTGCATCTATTTGTCATGGACCCTGGATGCTGGCATCAGCCGGGATTATAAAAGGGAAAAAATTAACAAGCTTCTATTCCATAAAAGATGATTTGATTAACGCTGGTGCGGAATGGATTGATCAGGAGGTGGTGTGCGACGGAAATTTAATTACTTCCCGTAATCCTAACGATCTGCCGGCTTTCTGCAAAGCAATTATTAAAAGTCTAAACAATTAATTTTTATGAAATTTAATTAAGGAGGGAAAATATGTTTAAATTATTTTTCTTAGCTGGCACATTTATTTTTATCCTGGCAGGCTGCCAGCAGCAAAATAGGGAAGATATGCAGCATGCTGAGGACACAATGAATTCCGAAACAGCATCTGAAGTAACCGAAGCATCCGCTGAACTGAAACCGACAGAAGGTAATAATGTTACCGGAAGAGTTACTTTTGTTAGAGAAGGAAACGGAATAAAAGTAACAGCCGATTTAGAAGGATTGAAGCCTGGTATACACGGATTCCATATTCATGAAGTGGGTGACTGCAGTGCGCCCGACGGCAGTTCAGCAGGTGCACATTTTAATCCTTCGAACAAACATCACGGCGCACCTACAGATACTGCGCGCCACGTGGGCGATCTTGGAAATTTGGAAGCTGATAAAGCCGGCAAAGCTCACCTGGAATGGCTGGATACATTAATTACATTTGAAGGAGCAAATTCAATAATCGGGAGATCGGTAATTGTACATGAAAGGCCGGATGATTTTAAAACACAGCCTACGGGAAATGCAGGCGGCAGATTAGCATGCGGGGTGATTGAGGAAACTGATTAACGTTTGTATACTATATTTTTTCTTCAATAACGACTAAAGGAGCTTTGAATCTACTGTACATTTTGTATGTGCCTGCACATAATCCTATCAATATATCCAGACCAATTAAACGGGGAAGACTTAGAGATTGCTTAAGAAAAGAATAAACGATTAAACTGAACAAAATAATTAAAACCAAAAGAAATATATACTTTAACTTGTCTGGTTTTATTGTAAAGAATTTATAGGTGATGGAAGATAAGATAAATGAAACAAAAATTATTGCTATGTTAAATATTAAAACAAGTACCCATCCCCTGGATTTTAATTTATTTGAATAGTTTGATAAAAAATAATAAGAGCTTTTTTCCGGATAAAAAGACTTTGGAAGAAAGGAGGATAGCCTTTTTAAATTCATCGAATTTTCGAGCCGGTAACAGCTTAAATCTTCAATTGATTTTACCGCTTGAGCCACAGACAAAATTCTCACATTTTTTTGGGAAGTAATCCATTCAAGGAGTTTCTCAAATTCTTCATACTTAAGTCCTTTGTTCTGACTGTTATATCCTTGAAAATCATATTGATGAAATAAAACTCCTATAAAAGGCTGCAGATCAGAGCTTTCCATTGCTTCTTTTACCGCATCTTTCAGATTGAAAAGACTGCACGTAGCTGGTAAAAATTTTAATGAAGATTCTTTTGTATTTCCACTTGTACCTATTAAAATTGAATTGAATTTCAAGTCTTCTAAAATGTTTAATGTGTTCAGATCATAGGTGTTCCATGGAGGTATAAAAGAATTGATTTCCACACCGAGTTTATTTTCGAGGTAGAGCTTACCTTTTTCTATTTTCTTATATTGTTCGTTATAATCAATCCCTGCAAATTCCGTGTATCTTTTTAGGGTTACAGTTTGATGAGAGTACCCATGCTGAGCTACTTCAATAACAGCATCATTTAAACCTTTTTTCAAAAGAATAATTTTCTCGGGAGTTAAAGGCAGAAGATCTTGAGGCTGGGTACTATGGCAGTCTTTTGTGACTGCAAATGGTACAACTCCAAATACACAAGAAATATTAAATTTCCTGAAACTTTCTATTAACTTTGTCTCTAATTCTGTGGAGCTAAGGCTTGAATAATCATCATACCTGAATACAACGAAGATTTGTTTTTCTTCTGAATAGGATAAGGCAATTGAATTTAAAAATAAGGTAAGATAAAGTATAACTGAATAAGAAACTTTTTGTGTATTAAACATTATTCCCCTTAGCCCGCTCCCTTTTTTAAAGAAACTGAAAATTATATGGTAATTTACGAAGATTGTTAAACAAACACTATGCCTTTAACTTTTAAATTGCCTAAATCTTTTTTAAGGGGATTTTTGCAATCTTAAAATAACCTTCCTTATCAAATTGAATCATTTGAAAAAAATGAGATTACTTTAAGGGCAAATATTAAGCACATGTAATTATAATTTAAAATAGGAAGGATAAGTCAAGTATATTTTCATTTCAAAGAATCTTACCTTAAAAAATATTAATTTATCCAATCATAACGGAAAAATTAATTACCGTTGAATGAAAAATTTGTAATGATTTCAAAAATGGCTATAAACAAAGAGATTTACCGAGTTTTAGGATTATTAATTTATGATGAATCAGCTTGAAGAACATAAAATAAAAGATCTTTATGAAGGTGTAAGAGGGCTCGCTGTTAAAATCCTGAACCGGGTAGAAAGAACAGATGCTTATCTTGAAAGATTACTGGATAACGAAATGCGCAATTCGGAACTATCCGGACCCGATAAAGCGCTTTTGTATGAGATAGTTCACGGTGTGGTAAGATGGATGGGAAGGCTTGACTGGATATTAAACGGTTTTTATAAAGGGCAGTTCTCTAAAGCAATCCCTAACTTGAAAAACGGACTGAGAGTAGCTTTATACCAGATACTTTTTCTTGATAAAATTCCCGACTACGCTGCTGTGAATGAAGCAGTGGAGTTTGTTAAAAAACTTCAGGGACAAAAGCCTGCCGATCTTACAAATGCAATTTTGAGAAATATAATAAAAAGTAAGAATGCAATCAGGTATCCCGATTCCGCCGAAGATTTAGTGGGATATCTTGCCGCTTACTATTCCCATCCCTCATGGATGGTTAAAAGATACCTGGCACGTTTCGGATCGGAAAACACCGAAAAACTTCTGAATGCTAATAATGAAAAACCATATCTGACTTTAAAAGTAAATTCATTGAAGGTTAATCCGGATCAATTTAAATCCCTGCTTAATTCAGTAAACCTGAAGTATATTCCGGGGAGATATCTTCCTGAATTTTTTAAACTTCAGAATCTTACGAATATTACGGCATGGGAATTTTACAGCACGGGTTACTTTAATGTGCAGGACGAATCGGCAGGACTTGCATGCAGGCTCCTAGATGTGAAACCCGGACATCGAGTTTTGGATTTGTTTGCAGCCCCCGGAGGAAAATCGGCGTATATTGCCGGATTGATGCAGGGTGAAGGGGAAATAATTGCTGTAGACAGGTTTGAAAGCAGGCTCAATATATTAAGACAGAATATAAAAAGACTCGGCATTGAATGCATTAAAACTGTTGAAGCGGATGCGATGGAATTTAAAGACGGTGAATTTGACAGGGTTATTGCCGATGTTCCCTGCTCCGGTACGGGAACTCTTTCCAAAAAACCTGATATAAAATGGAAACGGGACCTACTGGATATACAGAAACTCTCCGTCATGCAGTATAATTATTTATGCAAGGCATCGGCGTTGGTAAAAAAAGACGGAATATTGGTATACAGCACCTGCTCAATAGAACCTGAAGAAAACTTTAATGTTGTAAAAAAGTTTTTAGAAAATAATTCCGGATTTAAATTATTGGATGCGGCAGAAGTGCTGCCTAAGGAACTGACCGACGAAAATATATGTATTCAAACATTGCCGCATCTTCATCAAATAGACGGTGCATTTGCGGCAAAATTACTTAAGCTTTAATTCACCGGTACTTTATTTAAAAAATTGATAACAAATCTAATCTTATTATGCTCGATAAATTAGCAGAAGAGCTGAGGGAAGCAAGAAAAAAAACAGGTCTTTCACTGCTTCAGGTCTCGGCAAAATCAAAAATCGATCTCAAGTTTCTTGAAGCAATGGAGAAAGGAAATTTCTCTTTTCTTCCCGAAATCTATGTTAAAGCATTTATAAAAGATTTCTCAAATATTGTTGAGCTTGACCCCGCTCTGATGTTAAAGAAGTATGATGCATACAAAATGGGAAGAATTTATGAAGAAATAAAACCGCCTCAGACTATTCAGCCTCATCCGGAGGAGCTTAAAAGCGGGCAGGCTGATGAAATATTAGCAGGAAATAAATCTGAAATTCCTCGAAATAAAACCATTATACCGGAAAGAACAGAGGATCATACAAAAAAAAGGAAAAGCTTAAAGGAGCGGAAGAAAGAAAAAGTCGGCCCGCATGCACAAGATATTCCTCTGCAGACTTTCGATGCGGTTGCAAGAAAAACTGCTCCGGAACCTGATGACGAAAAAAGAAGAAGAAATTTAATGATAGGATTTGCGGGAGCCGCTGTATTTATTCTTCTATTGCTGATTTACTTTTTATTTTTTACAAAGGATACCGAAATTGTTGTTACCGAAAGGCCGATTGAAGAGGTGATAAAAGAGAATAAAGAGCGCTTTTCGGAACCGACTAGCAGCATGACAGAACAACCTGCAGAAGATCAAAGCAGCGACAGCCTCTCGCTGTTAATAAAAGCAAATGATACATCCTGGGTAAAGATTATTTTAGATGATTCGGATGAAGAAGAATTTATTTTATTTCCTCAATCACAAAAGATTATCAAAACCAGGAACAATTATAAAATTACATTCGGGAACTACAGTCAGATAGAGTTATCATTAAACAATAAGCCCCTGGACCGGGTGAATAATAATAAAAAATCTGTCGTTCATGTTTTAATTGATAGTACGGGACTGAAATATCTAAGTGCTCCCCCGGTTATCGAGTGATTTTTAATTTAAATGCAGATTCAAAAATTATATATACTTAAGAAATAGATATGGCAACACAGGCTGTCGGAAATGCTGCAACTAGAATTGAAAAATTAAGACGGCAAATTAATGAACACGATTATAATTATTATATATTAGCCGAACCGGCAATCAGCGACGAAGAATATGATCTTCTTGTTAAGGAACTTGAAAAACTTGAGCAGGAAAACCCGGAACTAATTACACCCGATTCCCCCACACAAAGAGTGGGGGAAAATCTTACCAAAGAATTTCCCCCCGTCCCTCATAAAATTCCAATGCTGAGCCTTTCCAATACTTATAAAGAGGAAGAACTTCTTGATTTCGATAGAAGAGTCAGGGATTTACTTTCTCCCGGAGAAAAAGTTGAATATATGGTAGAACCAAAAATAGACGGGGCCTCAGTAAATTTAAATTATGTCAACGGTTATCTGAAAACTGCAGCCACAAGGGGAGACGGCTTTATCGGCGAGGATATAACTGCAAATGTAAGAACCATTAGGTCAATTCCACTGAAGCTTAAAACAGCCGGCGGAACAAAGGGAAAGCAGAAATCATCACTTTATTCGCTCAAAGATTTTGAAGTTCGGGGCGAAATTTTCATGAAAATTGATGACTTCATCAAACTGAATAAAGAGAGAGAGCTTAGAGGCGAAAGGTTGTTTGCCAATCCCAGAAATTCTGCTGCGGGTACTTTAAAAATGCAGGACCCGAAAATTGTCGCAAAGCGGCCATTAAATATTTTTGCTTATTCCATTATCAGCCTTGAAGAAGAATTGGAATCGCAATATGAAAACTTACAATTGCTAAAGGAGCTCGGCTTTAATACGAATCCTTTAGTGACTTTATGCAGGAATATAAATGAAGTTTTGGAAGCCTGCAGGAAACTTGAGGCAAAACGCAACTCGCTGGAATATGAAATTGACGGAGCAGTAATAAAAGTAAATTCCATTAAGCAGCAGAAAAGACTCGGGAGCATTGCAAAATCGCCGCGCTGGGCTACGGCATTTAAGTTTAAGGCAAAACAGGCTTATACCAGGGTACGGCAGATTTTTTGGAGTGTCGGGAGAACAGGAACTATTACACCAATTGCGATGTTTGATCCTGTACTGCTTGCAGGCTCGACAATAAGCCGCGCAACCCTTCACAATTTTGATGAGATAAGGCGGAAAGATATCCGGGAAGGGGATAAAGTAATTATTGAAAAAGGAGGCGACGTTATTCCGAAAGTTGTAGCAGTCGTCCTTTCGGAAAGGCCGCAAAACAGCAGGCAGCCTAAACCTCCGGAAAAGTGCCCTGTCTGCGGTTCCTCCATTTTTAAACCGGAAGGTGAAGTTGCATACTATTGTGAAAATACCGAATGTTCTGCACAGATAAAGGGAAGATTAGCCCATTTTTCTTACCGCGGTGCAATGGATATTGAAGGTCTGGGTGATGCCTGGATTTCGCTGTTCGTTGAAAAAAGACTATTGAGAACTTATGCCGATATTTATTCTCTAAAAGATAAACGGGATGAATTGACAGATATGGAAAGACTCGGGGAAAAAAGTGTCGATAATCTTTTAAAATCGATTGAGAAAAGTAAAAGCCAGCCGTTCTCTAAAGTTTTATTTGCATTGGGAATAAGATACGTGGGATCGGGTGCAGCAAAGAAATTAACGGATCATTTCAGTTCAATTGACGAGCTGATGAATGCAGGCGAAGAGGAGATATCCTCAATACCTGAAATAGGTCCCAGTGTAAGCAGCAGCGTAAAGAAATTTTTTTCAAACAAAACAAACTTAAAAATAATTGAGCAACTTAAAGCGCACGGCCTTAACTTTACATCGGTAAAGAAAAAAATTAATGAAAACTTTTTCACCAATAAAACTTTTGTAATTACCGGGACTCTGTCCGGCTTTTCCCGTGAGGAAGCAAGTGAAAGAATAATATTTCTCGGCGGAAAAGTCACTTCCAGTGTAAGCTCTAAGACGGATTATCTTATTTCGGGCGAGAATGCGGGATCAAAATTAAGCAAAGCTCAGAATCTGGGAGTAAAAATTTTAAACGAAGAGAATTTTAAAAATTTTCTCAAAGAATCAGGATCAAAATGATTGAAGCGCTAAAAGCGAAAGCAGCCCAGCTTTTTGTAAAATGGCAGGTGAAAGAATTACAGCCTGTATATCAATCATTTACTGGGTTTTTTTCAAAATCATTTAACTTTTTGGTGTTGATGCCTCACGACGAAACTGATTTTCATTACTCAATTGAAGTGGTAAAATTCCTGCAGGAGCAGGAAAAGGTGCCTCATATACTTACTTATGATTTCAGGATCAGTCTGATACCGATGAAGCTCAGGCATCATATTATCGATTATAACCTTTCGGACATAAATAAATTGAAGCTTCCTTCCAGGCGATTAATTGATAAGCTCAGCACCATGTATTATAACGCAGTATTTGATTTGAATATAAAAGAAAATTTATTCGGCAGCTATGTAACTAGTTTCGTAAATTCCCCCATAAAAGTGGGATTTCAGAAGGAAGACAGCGATAAATACTATAATCTGCAGATAATAAACAGGGCGGAAAAAGCGGAAATTTCTTACAAAAATTTCTTAAATTGCTTAAGAATGTTTTAATATTTTCCAAGTTCCAAAATATTTTCTTAATTAAAGGACCGGGATGAATTTCGAAATAAAAAGAGTTGACGATATATCCATCTTTAAATTAAACGAAAGAAGGCTGGACACCAATATTTCAGGTCTTTTAAAAGGTGAGTTCACGCTGCTGCTGAAGGTAGAGGGAGTAAATAAACTGGTTCTCGATTTAAGTGAAGTTGAAACATGCGACAGCTCCGGTTTAAGTGCAATTCTTGTTGCAAATAGAATTTTAAACGGCAACGGTGGCAGTATGCGCATTGCTTCACCTTCCGAGAAAGTTTATTCCCTTATAAAAATAACACAGCTCAACCGCGTTCTGCCTGTATGTCAATCTGTCGATGAGGCGTTTCAAGAGTTGAAGAATGAATAACAATGTGCCGCAGCCTAAAAAATTATCCGAAAAAATCCGTCCGTTGAAACTTTCTACTGCCTTGTTGATATAAACAGAACCGGCACTAAAAATCGTATGCGGATTCTCATCTATATTTTAAAACATAGCTTCCTTATATTATTTGGAATTTTTAATTCGGAGATACTATGCTAAAATTTATTGTAACATTAACGCTGCTCTTAAGCTTTAATATTCTTTTTGCCCAGGAAATTAACATATCGGATAAAATGCCCGTCGATACATCTATTATTATAGATTCATTGGACAATAGATTGGTTTATTACATCCGCCATAATGAAAAACCGGAAAAACGCGCGGTGCTTCGGCTTGCGGTAAATGCCGGTTCGGTGCTTGAAGACGAAGATCAATTGGGCTTGGCTCATTTTACCGAGCATATGGCATTTAACGGGACGAAAAATTTTAAAAAGCATGAAATAATTGATTATCTTGAATCTATAGGAATGAGATTCGGGCCGGATATAAATGCATACACAAGTTTTGATGAAACTGTTTACATGCTCGAAGTTCCCACCGACAGCGCCGGAATAGTGGAAAAAGGTTTTAATATTCTGAAGGAATGGGCGCATAATGTTAGTTTTGAAAAGGATGAAATAGATAAAGAAAGAGGAGTTGTAATTGAAGAGTGGCGTTTAGGAAGAGGAGCTAATGCGAGAATCAGGGATAAACAGTTTCCGGTGCTGTTTAAAAATTCGATCTATGCCGATAGACTTCCGATAGGTAAAAAGGAAATCCTGGAAAGTTTTCCATATGAAACTGTAAAAAGATTTTATGATGACTGGTACCGACCCGACCTGATGGCGGTTATAGCAGTGGGTGATTTTGATGTAAAACAAATTGAAACTTATATTAAAAATATTTTCTCAGACATTCCCAAACACGAAGCTGCAAGAGAGAGAAAAATATTTCCTGTTCCCGGTAATAATAAAATGCTTTTTGCAATTGCAACAGATCCTGAGGCAACCCAGTCAAGCGTCGGCATTTATTTTAAACAGGACATAGAGCCTGAAGGTACGGCAGGCGGCTACCGCCGCGATATAATTGAAAATCTATACACGGGGATGCTTAATAACCGCCTGTCTGAATTAACCCAGCAGCCGGATCCTCCTTTCCTTTACGGCTATTCAACAAAAGGAAGATTCATAAGAAGCAAAGAATTTTATGTCTTAAGCGCTGCTGTTAAGGAAGAAGGTATTCTCAGGGGATTTGAAGCGCTGCTGACGGAAAGTAAAAGAGTTCAGAAGTATGGTTTTACTTCATCGGAGCTCCGGCGGCAGAAGGATGAACTCATGGCAAATATGGAAAGAGCTTATAAGGAGAGGGATAAAACAGAATCGGAACAGTTTGCCGCTGAATATATTAGAAATTTTCTGACAGATGAGCCTATACCCGGGATTGAGTATGAGTATGAACTTTATAAGCAATTTCTTCCCGGAATTACTATTGAAGAAGTAAATGAGCTAACCGATAAATGGATTACGGATGATAACATTGTTGTAACGGTAAGCGCCCCTGAAAAGAAGGATTTAAAAATTCCCCAGGAGAAGGAGCTTCTGGCTACCGCTGAAAAAGTAAAGAATAAAGAAATCAAACCTTATGATGATAAAGTTTCTAAACTCCCTTTGGTGGAAAAAATGCCTGCTCCTTCAACAATAGTCGGTCAAAATAATTTTCCCGATCTTGGTATTACTGAATGGAAGTTGTCTAACGGTGCTACAATTATTTTAAAACCAACCGACTTTAAAAATGATGAAATCCTTTTCCAGGCATTTAGCCCCGGCGGAAGTTCCCTTGTGCCTGATGACAAATATATTCCGGCTGTAACTGCTTCAAATTTAATACGGCAGAGCGGCGTAGGAAATTTTAATCACATTGAGCTTCAAAAGATGCTTGCGGGTAAAGTGGTTGATGTTAATACCTATATCAGCGAACTTTCGGAAGGATTATCCGGCTCAAGTACTCCTAAAGATATGGAAACAATGTTCCAGCTTATCTATCTGTATTTTACGCAGCCGCGCATCGATAGTTCATCCTATTTGTCATACCTGGAAAGGCTGAAGAGTTTTCTGAAAAATAGGAATTTAAGTCCGGAAGCTGCTTTTCAGGATACACTGGAGGTAACCTTAACGCAGTATAATACCAGAAATAAACCCTGGACATTAGAAACGCTTGACAAGATGGATATAAATGAATCTTTAAAAATTTTTAAGGAACGTTTTGCCGATGCTTCCGATTTTACTTTTTTCTTTGTAGGAAGCTTCAGCCCGGACAGCATTAAGCCATTTATTCTTACATACATCGGTGGACTGCCTTCAACAAAGCGGAGTGAAAACTGGAAAGACCTTAATATTGATCCTCCTTCGGGAGTTATTGAAAAAGCAGTTTTTAAAGGCCTTGAACCGAAGAGCCGTGTAAACCTTACTTTTGCAGGTGAGTTCGACTGGAACCTGGATTCAAGGTATAAACTTACTGCAATGACAGACGTCCTTAGAATTAAACTCCGTGAAGTGCTAAGAGAAGATAAAGGCGGTACTTACGGCGTAAGCGTTTCGGCTAACGGCCAGCGCATTCCGGATGAAGAATATAAAATATCCATCACGTTCGGATGCTCCCCCGATAGAGTTAATGAACTTGTAAGCACCGCTTTTAATCAAATAGACAGCCTTAAATCGCATCCCGTGGGGAGCATTTATCTTACAAAAGTTAAAGAAATTCAAAGACGCGAATGGGAAACTAATTTAAAAGAAAATAGCTTTTGGCTGAGGACTCTTACGTACTATTATCTATACGGAATAAATTTAGATGAGATAAAAAAATATTCCGAAAGAGTTGAGGAATTATCTGCGGAGGATATACTTGATTCCGCAAAAAAATATTTTAACGAAAATAATTATGTAAAGATTGAACTTTTCCCGGAACAAAAAATGAACTGAGCAAATGTCCCCTGAAGCAATTTTTAATCGGAATAATTATGAAATATAAGGAGTTTATTGATTCTCTTTCTAAGGAGAATCCGGCGGAGCAAATTAACGGCATCTTAAAATCTTTATGGCATGATGCAAAGGGCAACTGGGAAAAAGCTCACTCCATAGTACAGGAAATTGATAATCCCGACGGCTCATGGGTTCATGCTTATCTCCACAGGAAAGAAGGGGATTTATCAAATGCCGGCTACTGGTATTCAAGGGCAGGCAGAAAAGCCGCCAGCGGATTGCTTCAGGATGAATGGGAGAGCATTGTAAAATTCATGATAGAAAAAGAACAGTCATAATTAATCTGCCGATTAGTAATAATTTCTGCCTTCCGATTTTTATTCAGCGATTTACTTGCCCAGTTGCATTTACCGATGCTCATTCCTTAATTTTCAGACGTAATTAAATTGTTGTGAATAAAAAAGGGAATTCGGTTAATAAATTATGGTGGATGCGGATTTGAAGAAGCTGGGTAATATAAAGATTGTTGTTTTCGATCTGGACGGCACCCTTCTTTCAAACAGAGGGGAGATAGGTGAAGAAACGAAAGAGCTGATAAAAAAGCTGAAAACCTATAATGTCCGTTTTTCTTTTGCAACCGGCCGTCTGCATACTGCAATTATGAAATACGCCGGTGAACTGGAGATCGATACCCCGTTAATTTCTCTCGACGGCTGTTTAATAAAAAGTTATCCCAAAAATGAAATATTATTTGAATCTTTTGTAAAAGAGAAACACGTAAAGAAGGCTATAAATTTTGCCGAAGAATTTCTTGTGAATGTTGCGCTTTGTCATGATAAAGCCATTTATTACACTGAACAGAATTCGATTATTCCCCAGATAATAGAAAAATTCGGAGCGAATTTTGAGCCGGTAGAAACATACGAGAAGTTGTGCGGTAGAACCCTAGAGGTGGTTTTGGCAGGAGATAACCGCGGTGCAATTAAGTATATTTACGAAAGAATGCACTTACCGTATTCCGTCGGCTTGAATACTTCATTAATTAAATCCAGTACGTACGAGGGAATTTATTATTTAGAGATCCGCCGTAAAGGTTCATCAAAAGCTAAGGGTTTCCAGAGATTATTGAGATATCTGAAGATTAAAGAGACCGACGCAGTTGTTGTAGGCGATTGGTATAACGATATCAGCTTATTCCAGACTAAAGCGGTCAAAGTGGCTTTGAACAATGCCGTACCGGAAATTAAAAGACTGGCGGATATTATAACAAAAAGAAATAATGATGAAGACGGCACCGCAGAATTTCTTCAAATGCTGTTGAAATCAAGAAGCAATCATGGAAGATAAATCTAAGCTTAAAACAAGTAAAAGAATAAAATTTCTTATTGCGTTTCTCACTGTTGTTCTGATAGTATTAATGTTCCCAAAAGGAGAATCGATAGAATCCGAAGTTACCGAAGGGACTATCTGGATCCATGGCGATTTGATTGCCCCTTTCACCTTTCCCATCATTAAAGATTATGCACTTTACAGCAAAGAATTAAATCAAGCCAGGAACAGTGTATACCCGGTATTTGAACGGCGGGAAAATACTTTAAGCAGGGTGCTGGATTCTTTAAAAAATTATAACACTTTTTTACTTAAAACAATAGACAGCAGCTTAATTAATCCCTCTGCAAGAAATGCAAATGCTGGTTTTCTAAGCGCTGCTTCGTTAAATACTTTTAAAAACCTGCGGAAACAGGAAAGAAATCTGCTTGCCACCAGAAGTACAAGCATGAACCAGATTTTTTCATTTATTAATGAAACGATAATTGATCTTTATAAAATGGGGATTGTGTCCCACACCGCTGAAGATTTGAAAAAAGACAGCATAGCCGTAAGAATAGGGAATATAGATAACATTGAAAGGATAGAAGATTTTTTAAGCGTCGGAGAAGCAAAAGAAAAACTTATTCGGGAGATAAAGAAAGTTGAATATACCATGCCGGTTGAGGATGCTATTATTGAATATGCCGTTCACTTTATCAGTCCGGATCTTATATACAGCAGAAAGTTAACGGATGAAGAGATAGATCAGGCGGAAAATAATGTTTCAAAGTATTCCGGTTTTGTAAGAGAGAATGAAAGAATTATAGCAAAGCATGACAGGATCACGAAAGAGACAAAGCTGAAGATTGAATCTTACAAAATAGCAAAGGGAGAGAAGAGCGGGGATGAAGGACTCTTCTTGCAGATCCTGGGTAAATTTCTTCATGTTTCATTTCTGTTTTCGCTGCTGACGATCTATCTTTTTCTTTTTAGAAAAAGAATCTTTTTTGACAATCAAAAAATTCTATTGCTGGCTGTAATCTTTTTATTTATTTCACTTATAACTTTTTTGGTAAACCAGATTAATGTTCCCGCCCCTCTTTACCTTCTGATATTTATTCCTGCAGCCTCAATGCTTATTACAATTATATTTGATTCAAGGCTCGGCTTTTATTACACGGTGATTCTGACCTTAATAACCGGCGCATTGAGGGGAAATGATTATGTGTTTGCTGCAATGAATTTGTTTGCCGGTGCCCTTGCTGTTTATACAGTAAGAGATATCAAAAACCGGTCTCAAATATTCAGATCCTTTCTATATATTTTAGTCGGGTATACAATTTCAGTTATAGCTTTCGGGCTTGAGCAGTTTGCCGATTTGGAATCTATTCTTATAGAATTATCTTTTGTAGGTTCGAATGCTCTTGTAAGTCCGGTTTTAACATACGGCCTTCTGATTTTCTTCGAACGCTTTTTTGGAATTACAACCGATCTGACCCTGCTCGAATTATCAAACTTCGACAGGCCTTTGTTGAAGGAACTTGCAAGAAAAGCCCCCGGCACTTTTAACCATTCGATGACTATGGGAACATTGGCGGAAACTGCCGCGGAAAGAATCGATGCAAATCCTCTTTTAGCCAGGGTAGGGGCTTATTATCACGATATCGGCAAAACTTTAACGCCTCAAAATTTTGTAGAGAACCAGCTTAACAATCAAAATATCCATGAGAATCTGTCCCCCGAAGAAAGCGTGGCGCTTATTGCAAAGCATGTTAAAGAGGGAATCAGGCTTGCACAAGAACAAAAACTGCCCGAGGAAATAATTGATTTCATCCCGATGCACCACGGAACTCTTGTTATGCCTTACTTCTATGAAAAAGCTAAAAAGCTTTACGGCGAAGAGAAAGTGAATATTGAGGAGTATAAATATCACGGACCGACACCGAATTCCAAAGAAACCGCAATAGTAATGTTAGCCGACGGATGCGAATCAGCCGTGAGGGCAATTGAAGAACCTGATCAATCTAAAGTAGAAAATGTAATTGAAAATATTATTCAAAACAGAATTACCGAAGGGCAGCTTGATAATTCACCTTTAACGTTTAAAGACATTAATAAAATAAAAGAAGCATTTACCAGCATTCTGCTCGGCCAGCATCACCGTCGCATCCGCTACCCCATGCAGGAGGAGATGGAAAAAGGTGTGGAGCCGCTTGCCGCAAAAACTTCTCCCGACGGAGAAAAAAAAGATTAATAATGAATCTTTTTCTAAAAGAGTACTTAAATGTTCTTAGGCTTGAAAAAAATCTTTCCGAAAATACCGTAATCTCCTACAGCAATGATATTTCCGCGCTGTTTA
>DAISZW010000329.1:0-1557 GCA_036824595.1 Ignavibacteriaceae bacterium | reverse complement strand
GCATTTGCCCCTGGTTCATATTATAAAGGAAGCTGGAATAAAGGCAGTAAAATTCTTTTTCTTGCACCGGGTGAAAAAGGTGAAATGGGTATGGTCAGCCGGATAAAGGAAAATAAACCTTATGAATTTGTTTCAATTGAACATATAGGCGTAGTGGAGAATGGAAAAGAAGATACCGCAAGCGAAGCAGTCAAAGGCTGGGCAGGTGCTTTAGAGAATTATACATTTAAAGAAAAAAACGGAACAACAGAAGTACTTGTGGAAATGGATTCAAATGATGAATACAAAGAGATGTTCAAGGAGATGTGGCCTAAAGCCCTGAAAAAGTTAAAAGAATTAGCCGAATAAAATGGAAGCTGATTTAAACGAAAATCAAATTCGTTTGCTGATAGAGAACTGGGCAAAAGCAGTTCGCAACGGAGATATGAAAGGAATAATTGCGCATCATACAGATGATATTATAATGTTTGATGTGCCGTTTCCTCTTCAGTCAAAAGGGATTGATGAATATAAAAAGACATGGGACTTGTTCTTCAAATACAGCCCGGGAGGGGAAGGATCTTTTAATATTACCGAATTAAAAATTATTTCCGGAGAGAACATTGCTTTTGCTCATGGTCTTCTTTTAATCGGAGGCGAAAAAAGTCCGAGCTGCCGGTTGACAATCGGCCTGAAGAAAATCGGTGGGAAGTGGTTAATTGCACATGAACATCATTCGGCACCTGTGAAGCTGGATCAAACATAATGCTGTAAGCTGTCCGGAATAATATAATGAAAATTAATGCCTCCGAGTTTATTAAAGAATTAAAAAAACATCAGTCAGCGGCTGAACAGAAAAAATATGAAAAATATTTCCCTCCGGAGAGAAGGAACGGTGACATATTTATTGGCGTTAAAATGGGAGAGGTTTTTTCTCTTGCCAAAAAATTTATTGAGATGCCTTTGAATGAAATTGAAAAGCTGCTTAAGAATAGTTTTCATGAAGTGAGAGTTGGTGCGGTAAGTATTATGGATTTCCAGGCCCGGGACAAAAAAACAATTGAAAGCAGAAAAAAAGAGTTGTTTGATCTTTATATCAGGCGTCATGACAGAATTAATAACTGGGATCTGGTTGACAGGGCAGCGCCTTCTGTAGTCGGCGGATATTTGTTTTATGGTAGACCCCGGGATATTTTGTATAAGCTTGCAATATCAAAAAATATTTGGGAACGCCGCACTTCGATTGTTAGCACGGCGTATTTTATCCGGCAGGGTGAAACTGATGATACTTTTAAAATTGCTGAGATTCTGTTAAAGGATAAAGAAGACTTTATTCATAAAGCAGCAGGCTGGATGCTCCGTTATGCAGGTGACAAGGATCGTCAAAAGCTTCTTAATTTTTTAGACAAGTATTCTGCAGTTATGCCGCGTACTCTGCTCCGTAATGCCGTCGAAAAACTTAGTAAAAAAGAGAAGGATTACTATTTAAATGTTAAGAAGGAATTATGATAATTTTTATCCGGAGGTTAAATATTATTTAGAAATCTCATTTTAGAAGAACCAGATATAATTCCAAAA